>JAFGFR010000054.1 GCA_016930955.1 Victivallales bacterium
AGTGAGCCAATTTCAAAACTCCCCGTGGCCGCGCGGCCTTCTTTTTTTTCTTCTGCTCTGGCTTCCTGTTGAGCTGATTGCCGGCAAGGGGACGATCAATTTTGTCGAGACGGACGTGAAGCTGGAGGCAGATGGGCGCGCCCTTGTCGGATACACGGTACAGTGGCAGGTCATACAGGGGGAACTTCACGGGTTCTTGTTCATGGGCAACGACCGTCTGAAGGTCATGGGGTTCTCGTCCAAGTCATACGCGATTGACAGCTCGGGCAACAGATACCCTCTGAGTATCACTCGTGAAGGCAGGGAAGGGCACGTGATCCTTCTGGCTGACGGAAAGGGGATAGACGACGGGACACTTACCTTCTTCTTTTATTTTGAGACTGATTTTGCCGGCGCGGAGTATCTTGTCCCTACGCGCAGCTCGGACGGCAGGGATCTTTACGTGTTCAATTGGGCCCCGGTGCAGTGGGACGAGGCACCAAATCAGAAACACTATACCCTCAGGATGCTCACGCCGATAACCGTCCCTCCAGGCAATGACCCGAGAAAGTATGTCATGGACAACTCGCTGATCCTGACAGAGAAATGGATGAACGATAACTACAAGATAGACTACCGTCGCGGCGACGGCGACAGGCTGGAGCTGCTTTTCCACAAAGACAATCCCGGCAACAGGTACCACTTCAGGCTCCAGTTCTATATGCCCGCGCGCTACTTCGATCCCTCGATAGCGGCAAAGCGCAGCGAGAAGAGTTCCCGCGACTCCAGGATGATGCTGTGGGCATCGGCGATAATAGTATTCATCTTTGTCGGGGTGGTCGCGGGCAAACACCGCTCGATGGTGTCGGCCAGCAAGGGAATGGACGAGGCCAATTGGGGCAAGCTGGACTGGACACCGCCGGTGATGGTATTGTCTGATTTCCAGAAACCCGGGAAGATTTGCAAGAATCTCACTCCCGTGGAGGCGGGGTTCTACATCGGGCTTCCGATAAAGAGGATTTTCGCCGGCATGCTAGAATCTCTTGTCACCGAGGGCTTTTTGACTGTCAAATCCAGAACACCCCTGCGCGTCAACGTCGAGAAGATTGCTTCCCTCATCACCCTCGACAGCTACGAGAGGATGCTTTTCGAGGCGTTTGCCGATGACGGCAAGCTGTCGCAGGAGGAACTCGAGAGCCTGATGAACACTATCGTGGGGAAGATACAGGAAAAGGCATGGGATGCCGACGTGGAGGCCACCATGAAATACTACCAGGATCAAATGGAGGCATGGGTCGATGAGAATCTCGATGATGAGGCTCGGGAAAGAAGACAGGCTGCCGACGACGAGGACTGGTACTTCTGGTATCATAACTCTCATCCGGGGTTCCGGCAACGGTTCTACTTCGACCGCGATCCGTACCTTTATGCCACAGAAATCCCTGTCGAGACAAACCATCTGCTCCAAGGCAGCTTCGCCTTCGACAAGGCCATGGACATGAACGTATGCCACGATGCCTGCCATTCGGCCTGCCACTCGGCCTGTCATTCAGCGTGCCACTCCGCCTGCCATTCGGCTTGTCATTCAGCGTGTGTCAGTGGAGGTTCGAGATGAACCGGCATGGTGAAATTTCCAAACGTGCTTTTCCTGCCACAACTGACCCCGCGTGCCCCGCCTGCCCCGGGGATTTCTCCTGGGTTGACGAATATATATCACGGGTGAGTGAGTACATATTCGTCAGGGAGGAGGACTGCCTTCTGATCAAACGCCCGAACAATGTGGTCAAGCTCAATCCTTCCGCAACGGCGATACTGAAGTTTCTTCTGAATGGCGGGAAAATCGCTTCGGTAGAGAAATCGCTCGACGGCGATGCAAATAAGCTGCGCGAGCTGCTTTGCTTTTTTCATACGCTCAAGCTGCATCTCGAGAACAAGCTTGGCAACCCTGCCGCCAGTCCGGCGGTTAGGATGGAGAGGTTCGACATGAACTTCTCGAGCTTCCCCGTGCTCTCGGAAGTCGCCATCACCTACAGATGCAATCTGAAATGCCGCTTCTGCTATGCCGGGTGCAACACTTTGCAGACTGCTTGCCGCCAAAATGAGATGAGCACTGCGGAGGTCAAAAAGGTGCTGCATATCCTCTTCCATGATGCAAAGGTTCCCTCGGTCAGCTTCACCGGTGGCGAGCCGCTTCTCCGGGAAGACCTCACGAAACTCATAAAATACGCATCAGGTCTGGGCATGCGCGTGAACCTCATATCAAACGGTACTCTCGCGACCCCGTCCATTGTCCGTGAGATGGCATCCTCGGGGCTTGCCTCCGCGCAGATCAGCATCGAGGCTTGCTCGTCAAAAAAACACGATGCAATAACAGGCCGCCCAGGCTCCTTCGAGAAAACCATCTCCGCTTTCCAGATGTTCAGGGAGGCCGGGGTGCTCGTGCATCCGAACACAACGCTCTGCCGGGCAAACTTAGACGAATGCACAAACTTCCCAAAGTTCGTCAAGAACACCCTCGGATGCGACAGATTCAGCATGAATCTTGTCATCCCCGCCGGGACGGCGGTCGCGAATTTCGCGGAGACATGGGTCAGTTACTCCGAGATCGAAAGGCATATCCAGAAAATTATCGAGGAAAGCCGCAGGCATGACATCGAGTTCATGTGGTACTCGCCGTTGCCGATGTGCATCTACAACACTGTCGCACATGGCCTGGGCAACAAGGGCTGCGGCGCCTGCGACGGGCTGATATCCGTCGCCCCTGGAGGGGATGTGCTGCCATGCTCCTCCTTCGACACCCCGGTGGGCAATCTTCTGAAACAGAGCTTCCGTGAGGTTTGGGACTCACCCGATGCAAAAATGCACAGGGCAAAAGGACTGGCCATGAAAGAATGCAAGAGCTGCGAGAACTTCCATATCTGCAACGGGGCATGCCCCTTGTACTGGCGACATGCCGGCTACGGCGAGCTGGAGGCGGTGTTCAAGAAAAACGGCACGGAGTCGTAAATGAAACTTTTCCTTTCAAGCGAAGAGCGGGGAGTCGTGTCCTTCAAGTTCATGAGAAACATGCGCTACGGGAAAAGGATTCTGCTGTCGGCTGCGCTGATAGCCTCCGGGTTCGCCATACAGATTCTTTTGCCGTCGCTCTTTATTTTCGGCTGCGCGGTGCTGCTCTGCGGGAACCTGCTTCTTCTCGTCAACGGCTACGACAACCGTGTCCAGTTCGGCAAGTACAATGCGGACAGCAAATGGGAGAAGGTGGACAAGGCCAAGTTCATGGAGCTGCGCGAGATGCAGAATAAGATGAATGAATGGGACAGGTCGCCGACAGACTCGAGCAACCCGCTTGGATGTTTATGCATGCTTATCGTGATGGGGACGTGCGCTGTGATGATATTCTTCAGCTCCATGGGCGAGCCGCTTTTCATCGCCGGGGTGAATATCGCCATACTCCTGCTCCCGCACTGGATCACAGGGCTCAAACTCATGACCATGGTGCTCGACCATAACCTGGAGGCCAAAATCAACGTGATCAGCAAAGTCATCGAGGATGCCGAGGCAAAACTTGCCGACCACAAGATCGAGTACTATATGCTGCTCACCGGGAAGGATGTCAAAATACCGAAGGATGTCAAGTTCAGGGTCGCCATAAAGGATGCCCATCCCGACTTTATCGGCCTCTACGGGCAGGTTGTCCTCAACGATGTCCAAGGCAAGAAATATCCCTACTTCTACACCGTTTTGGTGGCGAAGGCGGGCTATGGCCTGGATATCAAAGTCAAGACTGCCCCCGACGCCAAAGATGAAAAATTCTTCGGCGCGTTGCTGGGCAAAGTCAGGGGAACCACTAAAATCAACAAAAGACGCACTATGCAGAAGGATGTCGAGGTGCTAGTGATCAGGCAGCACACCACCGAGAAATCCGGCTACTATACTTCCCGCAAGGCAGTCCTCGACATATTCCTCGCCGGGCTGAAGTCCGCCGAGATCAATGCCGTCATGAAGAAAAGCTAAGACTTCTCGATCTCGGGCTAGTGAAAATCGTGTTTTTGCGTTGCCAAATCTCTCCAAAACTTCCAGGAGGTAAGTATATCTGCAATTGGTGCCACTTCAATTTCCTCGGGGCAAGGATATCTGAAATTGGCTCGGAGAACCGAGAGCCAGTTGAAGCCGGAAGAAATTCTGGAGCTTTGCTCAGCAGCCGGATTTTTTGCCGGCCATATCCTCCACGCACTCGGGAGTGGTGAGCTGCCTGTAGAAGTCCGCGCAATTGTCCCTTTGCGGGGAGCTGCGCAAGGCTATGGCCACCCTCGGGTGCTCATTCAACATGCCGGTGATCATGTAGGGCAGTATATAACCCCACTCGATCTGCTTGGCCAGGTCGTTGAAGGTGCCCTGTATCACCTGGAATATAGGCTCTATATTGAACTTGGGGTTTTTCATTGCGCTGAGCAGCAGCTCGAGCGGGCAGTTTCCGGCACCACGGCCGATGCCAGTTATAGTGGCATCGCAGAAAAGGGCCCCGGCCTTCAGGGCGACGAGGGTGTTCGCAAAGCCAAGCTGCAAGTTGTTATGCCCGTGGAAACCGACTTTTTTCTTGTTCAAATTACTTTTGAAGAGCTCGACGAGATGGACGACATTGTCCTCGTAGAGCGAGCCGAAGCTGTCAACCACCGTGACAGCTTTGACATCAGTCTCCTCATCTATGAGTTTCAGCCCCTTGGCAAGGTCGAAGTCGTTCACGGTTGAGATTGCCATGATGTTGATGAACGCCTCGTAACCTTTCTCGGATATTAAATTGGCGAGCGCGACGGCCTTCTCGATGTCCTTCAGATAGGTCGCCACCCTGACGAAGCACAGAGGCGACTCGTCCGCAGGGAGAAAATCCTCCGGCTCGACACGCCCTATGTCCACCATCACGCCAAGCTTCGTGTTCAACGTCGTCTCGCCTATTATCTCCCTGACCTTGTCGTCTTTGGAGAAGCGCCACGGCCCGTACTCCTCGGGGGGGAACATCTTCTCCGATGCCCTGTAGCCAATCTCCATGTAGTCTATGCCGCTGGAGTTGACCGCCTTGAATACATTCCGCACGACCTCGTCTGAAAAATACCATTTGTTTATCAGACCGCCGTCCCTGACGCTGCAGTCAACCACCAAAACCTCTTCTTTGCCCATCTTCATTTCTTTCCTCAAAGTAGTTTTAACACGCATGGCCTCAAAGTACACCTATCTCATCGAAAAGAAAGACCTGATGTATATTTTTTTGAAGTTGACACAATTGAAATGCCCCCCTGCCAATCTGAAACGGCCATGGCGAAGAGTCTCGAAATTACCAGGCGAAGCCCATGTTGAAGCTGAATCTGAGCTTGTTGGAGACGCGTTCTTGGTTGTTGAGGATTGGATATGCCATATCGAGGGCGATTGGGGACGGGAAATGAGGCAGTTTGAGCCTCAAGCCATAACCTACACCGATGTTGAAGTTGTTGCCCCAGTTGGTTGCCCACTGATCCTCCCAGACTCCGCCGAAGTCCATGAACACCGCACCACGGATGAACTCGTAGATAGGGTGTGTAAGTTCCACGTTGCCGAGAAACATCGTCTGGCCGCCATAGAACTGCCCGTTTTCGTCGACAGGGGAGACCTCCCTGAACGGGAAGCCCCTAAGAGTGTCGCCGCCGCCAAGGAAATACCGCTCATACAAGGGTGCCATACCGCTCTCGCTCTTGCCTGCGATCCTGCCTACCACCCCGTACTTCAAGCCCGTGTGCAACACAAACATATCCTCGAAGAACGGGAAGTAGTTGCTTGCCTTGAACTCAAGGCGGTAATAGGTCTTGGAGGCCGCGTTGAGCTCGCCCAGGACGCTGAGCAGATACCCGGACTTCGGATCCTCGAGGCTGTCGCGTGTGTCGCGACTGAGCAGTATTGAGGTCTTGCTCATGAAGTCGGTGCTGTCCTCGCCCTCGAAGTACTTTGATGTCAGCTTGTCGCTCATGTGGTAGATGTTCACAGCCTCGAGACGGTGGCCAATCTCGATGCTGGTGAAATCATCAAAAAATCTCTTTGTCAGAGAAATGTATCCGCCGCCGTGCTGCTCGCGCCACTTGTCGTAGAAACGGTGGCGATAGTAAGCCTCTGTCTTCAGGCGCAAAGGCATGTCGAACAGCCATGGCTCAATGAAAACCAACTCGGCCTGCTGTCTTTCAGTGCCAAGCTCGGCGACGATGTTCAGTCTCTGACCGCCGCCGGCAAAATAGTTAGTCGGATTGAAAAGGTCGAAGTTGGACTGGGAGAAACTTATCGACCCCATCACCCCGTCCTCGGATGACAGACCCGCGCCTATGGTCAGCCTTGCAGTACGCTGCTCCTCAACCTTGATGTTTATATCCTTCTCACCGGGACGCACTGTGTCCTGGGACACTATCGTGACAGTCTCAAAATAGCCAAGGCCCATCAATCTGGCCTTGGTGGCCTCGAGGAGTGCGTTATCAACCGGATCCCCCGGCTGGATTGGAAGCTCACGCCGGATAACCTTGTCCTTGGTTATACGGTTGCCGGAAATGTTTATGTCATGTATCATGTACGACCTCCCCTCGGTCATCCTGTACACCACATCAACCCTCTTGGTCGCGAAATCCGCATTCCTCTCGGCATTGCAATTGAAGTCGGCATAACCCAGAGGGAAGTACTGCATCTCGAGTGCCTTGATGTCTCTCATCTCGTTGCGCAGGTCAAAAACCTGTCCCTCCCGAAGCTCCAGCATAGGCAGAAGATCGCCTTCATGGAAGCGCTCGTTGCCGGCGATGGAAACCTTGCCCACGGTATACGGCTCGCCCTCCTCCATATGGAAAGTCACATTCACATACTCAGGGTTGCTTTCCAAGGGGACAGCATCAACGCTTGTGACTGCAAAATCCAGGTACCCGTACTCCCAGTAACGGTTGCGGATGCGTATCTTGTCCGCCTCAATCACATCGGTGTCATACAAGCCCACATTGAACAGCCAGCTCAACACCGAATATTTGGTCTCGATGATCTTGTGCAACGTCAGTCCGTAGAAAAGCTCATTTCCAGTGAAACTAACTGAATTAACCTTCAGCCGCAGGTTCTCGGTGATGTTGATGATCACGTCCACCCTGCCTCCCCCGACATCCTCCACCTTGGGTGTTACCACCACCTCAAGATAGCCCTTGTCGCTATAGAACTCGCGGATGTTGTTCAGGGTGTCCTGGAGCTTCTTGTCGTTCAGGGGGAAGCCCTTTTCAAGTGTGATCTTGTCAAGAAGCTTTGTTTCGGGGTACTTCTGGTTGCCCACAAGCATTATATCTCTCACCGGCGGTCGTGACCGAGTCTTGAACACCACGTCCACCCTTCCGTCGGCCGTGCGCTCGGTGTCCGCCGAGACATCAAGAAAATAACCGCTCTCAAAAAGACGCTTCACATCCTCGTCGAGAACCTTGCGGTCAAATGCCGAGTCCGAACGGGTCTGGATGTGGTACTTGAGCATCTGCTCCGAGTATTCGAAACCCTTCTGCTCGAAAACCATTCGCCGTACATTCTGGGCATGCATAAGCACAGGGAAAACCAGCAGCAAACACGTTGCCATGCCGCCGACAATCCGATATTTATTCCCAAAACGAGAACCGAGAAACGTAAACATATCAATCACTCATGGTGAAAACCCTCAGCATCATACCGCAGGCCACCAAATAACCCACGGCAGAATAAAGTCGGCAATATACCCCAGTTTTTTTATTTGTAAACCTCACATAAGTTCTTTTTCAAAAGAAAAACACAATTCTAGCATTCGCGCAAAAAGGGTATGCCGACGACGAGTTGATGGCCGGGTGCAAAAAGCAATATCCGCATAGCGGCGCCTGGGGCAACAGGCTCCTCCACACCAAACCACGGCGGCAGATTTCCCGAGTCCACCGTTGTTATTCTATCTTGGCTCTGGGAGATTGTGAGCATAATATATCTTCGAATTTTGCGCATGCCTTTTTGAAGGAGAAGCGAGAGGCGGCATCAAGCGCCCTGCGTCTGATTTGGAGAAGTTCTTCATCTGGGGTTTTGCATATGGTTTCAATAGCTGCTGCGGTGGCGGTGGCATCATGTTCCGGGACGAAATATGCAAAATCGTCAGTGTCGGAAAAGTCTCTGTAGCTTTGTATGGAGCTAAGCACAGGTATCATGCCGCAGCTCATCGCCTCCAGCGCTGGCAGCCCGAAACCCTCGCCCTCGGTCGAGTTCGAGACAAATATCTGCGAACTTCGCAGAATTTCGCCGAGCTGGCCAGGTCTGATGTTCTCATAGCATCGGTCTATGAATCCCGCACTCCTCTCGAAGTCTGTTATCTCCGGCGCCACGCGGATAAACTCAAGACGCAGGCCGCGTTCTTTGGCAAGCTTGACGGCCTTGAATGTGGTCTCGACACCTTTGAAAGAGACCTTCAGCGGCCCGACGCTGACAACACGCGTAGGCCCGCCTTCAGCAGGCGGCTTGAACTCTTGGGGCGGGTAGAAGTATTCGTTGTGTATCCCGTTCTCGCACAGCAGTGCCTCCCTGCCGTAGCGCTCTTGCACGCGTCGCTGGATGTGTTTGGACACCACCACAAGCACGGAAGGAAGCCTGTAGACGGCATCAATCTTGGCAATCTTCTTTTTCCAACCGTACTTTTTCCTTGCGATTCTGAATTTATGCATCAGTCCCTTGCCCTTCAGCCTTGGAGGCAGCACCTCACCGTTCACACGCTGCTCGAGGTCAGTGATTTCGAAGCCTTGGCAGAAGTGGACCACTTCGCCCCTGCTGGAGAACCATGCGTCCATCACCTCACGCGGGGTCGTCGCCACTATTCGGTCGCATTCGGGGATATTAGACGGCTTGAAATCACGGACAAGTGTCACTTCAAGCATCCCGGAGAGCTTGCCTGAATCATCCTGGACAAGGAAATCCACCCGATGCCCGCAGCCACGCAAATAAAGGGCGTATTCCATGAGAAGCCGTCTGCCCCCAGAGAAGTTCATGTTGTCGCTCAGGAAGACGAAGTGCATGGGATAATCTCCATCGACAGGTCGATTGCCTTGACCGAATGCGTCAGTGCGCCGCAGGAGATGTAGTCCACCCCGGCGGCTGCCAGAGATGAAAGTCTATCCTCCGTGATCCCGCCGCTGGCCTCGAGTTTCGAACGCCCGGAGTTCAGCTCCACCGCCTGTGCCACAGTGGAATCGTCCATGTTGTCAAGGAGCACATAGTCTGCACCGGCCTCTACAGCTTCACAGACCTCATCGAGAGTGTCCGCTTCAACCTCGATCTCCAGTCCAGGGAAACGTTTCCTTGCACGCTCGACCGACCTGCCTATGCCCCCGGAACCCTCCAGACCCGCAAGCTCACGGTGGTTGTCCTTCACTAGCACCCTGTCGTATAGCCCTATTCGGTGGTTGCTCCCGCCGCCTGCCCTTACCGCGTACTTTTCCAGATCCCGCCAGCCGGGGGTCGTCTTTCGGGTGTCGAGAATCCTCGTGCCGCTACCCTCGACTGCCTTTGCGAATCTCGCAGATACCGTGGCAATCCCGCAGAGCCGCTGCAAGAAATTCAATGCCGTCCTCTCGCCGGTGAGAAGACTCGCGGCATCGCCTTCCAATCGTGCAATCTCAGAATATGCCGCCACGTAATCCCCGTCGTCGACCATGGCCGAGAACGTCAGCCTGGCATCAACGGCCTTGAAAACCGCCTCGGCAACCGGAAGCCCCGCTACGACACAGTCCTCCTTGGTGATGATGCGCGCCTCGGCGACCAAACCCTCGGGAACCACAGAAAGCGAAGTCACATCCCCGACGTCACCAAGATCCTCGGCCAGGGCAAGACGCACCAAAACCCCTGCCCTTTCCCGGTCAAGTCCAGCAATCCCGCTCATGCCCATAACCGTAATTCCCTATTATTTCCAGTTATTATTAAAAGCACCATGGAAACCCGCACAACATTAAAGTACATTACTGCTTCGCCTATGCAACAAGCACTTTTCAAAATGCGGATAATGTTTCAAGCAAGGTGCATCATATGACTGAAAACGAAACAATACACGAGTTGCCGGAGAAGAAGAGGAGAAAAGTCCTTTTTGGCTGCCTCCTTGCAGCTCTGCTTACGATTGTCGCCTGTCTGGTGATAGTGACAATTCTGTTGTACTCGTGTTTCGACCATGAGCCTTTGGAGGAGGTCGCCCGCATCCCCGACACGCGTCACCTCGAGAGTTTGATGAACAAGTTCTACATTTCCTCCGAGTCCAAAGACTCCGACAAGGCACTACAGATAATGGGTCTGCTGATGCAGCAATCCATGACGCTTGAGCTTTCGGGCGAAGAAGTTAATGCCCTGCTTGAATACTCGGTCATAGCCTCCAGACCCTATCTGGCGACACGGCTGCCGAATTTTAAGCTTTCCGACGCACGCTTCAAGGACGGCACGCTTCAGGCAGAAGGCTCCTACGACACCGAAACAAAAACACCATTCGGGAAATATCTCAACATAAAAATCCGCCTTGTCCCAAAGATCAAGGACGAGAAGTTCATTGCCGAAGTCAGACACCTCTCCGTTGGCAGTGGCGTAGTCTCTGGAAGATCACTGCAGAACTCTATCAACCGCAAGCTGGATACCTTCGCCAAATCCCAGACCGGGGAAGAAATTCTCGAAGTCATCCAGGAACTCGATATCAAGGACGACACACTGACCATAACCTTCAATCCGCGTCAGATGACCATGTTCCTTTCAAAGAAGCTTAAATATGCTTCCGACATAAACATTACAGAATGATTTCAGGACCTTTGCCATGGATGCAGTTAGATGGGTGACATGTGACGGCGAGGTGCTTGCGGGCATCCCTGAGGACCGACAGCTAATGCTCAAGCCCGGCAAGCTCAGGCTGATTGACCAGACTAAGCTCCCGATGTCGCGTCACTACATCCAGACCGACGATATCGGCGAGGTGCATGACGCGATCAGCCGCCTTGTCGTCCGCGGCGCCCCAGCAATCGGATGCGCCGCAGCCCTCGGACTTGCCGCGGCTGCAGCCCATATCGGCTCCAAAGACCCAGAGGACTTCATCCGCGAAATTCGCAGCATGGCTGAATTCCTTGCATCTTCACGCCCCACGGCAGTCAACCTCGAGTGGGCCCTCAACCGTTGTGTCCGCGGAATCGAGAAAGATACCCCGCCCAACACGCAAGCGATTAAGACCTCGTTGCTGGAGGAGGCCCTGGGAATTCTCGAGGAAGACATCCGGATGTGCCGTGACATCGGCAGGCATGGACTTGCGCTCCTCAAAAACGGCTTCACTGTGCTGACCCACTGCAATGCCGGCGCGCTGGCCACCGC
>JAFGFR010000055.1 GCA_016930955.1 Victivallales bacterium
AGCGAAGTTGAAAGATTCATCTTGAGAGCCAACATAATAAAGGCCTTGGCACATCCTACAAGGCTGTTCATTATGCACAAGATTGCGGAACGGCGCCTTTCCGTGAATGAATTGCGCGATCTGGTCGGTGACGACCTCTCCACTATTTCAAAGCATCTTGGCCTGCTTCAGAAATCCGGAATCATGAAGAGAGAAAAAGAAGGCACATGCGTTTATTATTCTTTCAGAAATCCATGCATAATGAACTTCATGGATTGTATCGAGGAACTGATTAAAGAAAATGCTCTGGACGACTTGAAGAGCTTGTAGTTTTTTTTGTTTTAACTTGGCAACATGCCCATGAAGGAAATAAAATAAGCAGCAAATGGCATAGGATGTTGTATATATGCCGACTTTCTGTGGTCTGAGACACGCCTTAAGGCCGGACATGCGATTAAGGTGCTTAAAGATGTATTTTCATTGAATACCCGGCTTGCTGGCAAGAAAAGTGATTATGGAAAAAGAAGAGCGAAATAAAAAAGAACTCCACCGGCGCACGCTGGTGAAATCATTGCTTTGGCGCATTATCGGTATTGCCTGGACTTGGATCGGAGCATATATCATTTTATTGTTTGTGCCTCCATCAAAACAAGCAGCAGCTTTCATTGCTACACTGATAGTGATCTATCATCATTCGACAAGGATGATCATGTATTATGCATACGAGCGTATCTGGGTATCCATCAAATGGGGCCGAGGTTCTAAGCCATCCCCCATGTCATTCAGAGAGAAAATGTTGTGGGTTGCGTTGATTGCCGCTGGGCTTGCTCTTATATTTTTTCTACTGCTGCATGTACACCCAAAGATCAAAGGGAAACAGTCTGCCCGGGTCGGTGCGGATTTTCTCGAGTCTCTCGGGTACAGCGTGGCGCCTATAGAGGTGAAAGACCTCGAATCCAGCGTCGCCCTGGATAAATGTTCACATATTTATGCGTTAAAGCGGTGAGGTTGGCTCATTAAACATCAGGAGAAGCATGATGGAGAACATTGTCATTGTCGGTGCTGGCCCGGCTGGCTTATCGGCGGCGATTTATGCTGCCAGGGCTGATTTGAGACCCTTGGTCAACGCGCACGTCGGCTGCCGGCATCTTCGCATGTGGCGATGTTTGTGACCCGGTTTACAAGCAGGCGGTCGTTGCGGCTGGAACTGGGTGCATGGCCGCGCTGGATGCCCAGAAATTTTTGGAAAACAACCCCAAATAAGGAGAGAGGAAATGTTGCAAACGAACCTCCAACACCTGGAAACTCACGATTCCCTGATGGAAGCGATCCAGAAGCATGAGAATGTAATGATTTGCTGCGGGCGTATGGGGCCGATGTGCCTGCCGGTTTACGCCGCGATGGCAGATCTCCGTCCGGAATATCCACATGTAGCCTTTTTCGACCAGGATTTTGATGGTACTGCCGCCGACTATATTCAAGGCTTGCCGGAATGCTCGGCCTTCATGGGGTTGCCGTTTACGGTCTATTTCAAGAATGGCCGAGTCGTCGCAGCCACTACCAGCCTTCAGTCCTCCAAGCAGGTACGAGCTATCCTTGACCGCAGTTTCGGCAACGTATGATGCCGTGCCCAAGCAGAAACAGTGGGAAGTCAGGAGAGATGAGAAACACGCAATCCAACGACGAGCTGGTTTTGAAGGGGCTGCCCATTTGTCCGGGAGTAGGTATTGGGCACGTGCATATTGCCGACCCCGATCTGGCGGTGCAGCCAATTGATCTCACACTGCGGCAGATGAGGGCTGAGAAAGCGCGGTATACCGCTGCCGTGGGAACAACGAGGCACCGCTTGCTTGAGCATGTTGCTACCGTTCATGGTCAGGCATCGTCCGAAATAAAGGCTATTCTCGAAATTCACGAGGCACTTTTGAATGACGATTCGTTCCACGACCAGGTACGTAAACGCATTATTATTGAGCGGAAAGATGCCGCATGGTGCCTCTGGCAGGAGGCCACCAGCCTGATTTCCCGGTTTGACGCGATGCGGGACCCGTATTTTGCGGCACGCAGCGAAGATGTGCGGGACATGTCTCTTAATCTGCTTGGTGTCTTGTCGGGCGGGAAAGGCAATGCCGATCGAAAAGCCGAGAAAGACCATATTCTGGTTTCGCGGTATCTGCACAGCTCGGATGCCATATTCGCGCAGCGCAACGACAGCCGTGGGTTCGCCAGCGAAAGCAGGGCGCTGGTCTCTCACGCCGCCATCCTTCTGAAGGGATTCGCAATGCCGTCCGTGGGGGGGATTGATGGCTTGCTGGACCAGGCGAGGGAAGGCGATCCTGTCGTTGTGGACGGAACAAACGGGGCTGTTATCCTGCGGCCTGCTGCTGCCACCATTGAGGCTTTGCGGCTCCAGAAGGAAACCGCCGCGTATCCCGACAAAACCGGATCGGTCGGTTGTGTATCCGCCGACGGGACGCGAATCGTTCTCAAGGCCAACATCGAGAATCCGGATCAAGTGAAACTTATGCTTCAGTATGGACTTGATGGCATTGGGCTTTTCCGTACAGAGTTCCTGGTCTCTGCGGAAGGGCAGATGCCGACGGAACAAGCACAATATGCTGCATATCGGGCGGTTATAGAGAATGCGCATGGCCGAGTTGTCACCATTCGCACCTTCGATATCGGAGGTGACAAAACCATGGGTCTGGCGGTGCGATGCACCGGGCGCAATCCTGTTCTTGGACTTCGCGGAATACGTCGTCATCTAGCCAAGAATCCTGATGAGCTGCGCACCCAGTTCCGCGCTATTTTTCGCGCCGCGGCAGATGCCCCTGTTGGGATTCTGATACCAATGGTGACGACGGTTGAAGACATTGTTGAGACGAAGCGTCACTGGGTGTCCGTCGGGGAGGAACTGGAGCGGGCGGGGATAGCCCACTCAAGGAACGTCGTTTTGGGTGCGATGATTGAAACCCCGGCCGCCGCCGCCGCCGTCGCCGATATTATTTCCGAGGTGTCTTTCATCAGCTTGGGCACGAACGATCTGTTGCAGTTTTTCATGGCAGCGGATCGTGACAACGAAAGCGTACTTAACTATCAGGACGCGACTCACCCCGCCTTCCTATGGCTGCTTCGGCACGTCATTGAACAGGTTCGTAGCGTGGGGCGCGAGGCTGATGTTACGGTTTGTGGCGAGGTTGCCTCGGATATGCGGGTCTTTCCGCACCTTGTTCGCATGGGATACCGTTCGTTCAGTGTTTCTCCGGTATCCTCAGCAGCTTTCCGGTCTGTCTGTGCTGATGTTGATCTCAATGAAACTGACAAAGGAGAATCCCATGCCAATTGCCTACATCCTTAAAGAACTGCGCATCCACGCCCCGTTCACGATTTTCGGTGCATTGACCGGGATCGTGTTGATTCTGTTCTTTCAGGCGATGCCCGCAGACGATGCATATACCGTCTTCTACGTGTTGCATCCTGTTCATGTGCTGCTGAGCGCCTTGACGACCGCTTCCATGTACCGCCTGCATACATGCGGCCGTGTTGGCGGCAAATGCCTCAAGGGACATTGCAACCTGTGGCTGTTGCTTGTTATAGGCTATCTTGGTTCAGTCGGAATCGCCACGCTCAGCGATTCGATCATACCATACCTCGGAGAACTCCTGTTGAATATGCCCAACAGAGGTATGCATCTGGGCTTTATAGAAAAGTGGTGGCTGGTCAATCCGCTCGCGGTTGCCGGCGTGCTCATCGCGTGTTACAGGCCAACGACGAAATTCCCGCATGTCGGTCATGTTTTGCTGAGCACATGGGCATCATTGTTTCACATTATAATGGCTGTCGGAGAACAGCTCTCCTGGATTTCTTACGGCGTTGTGTTTGTGTTCCTGTTTCTGGCGGTCTGGTTGCCATGCTGCCTGAGTGACATTGTATTCCCCTTGCTCGTTGCCAACATAACACGGCCTGTCAATACCCCTAGCCCCGATCCCCATGCAATAAACCTTGATGAAGCGGAAAAACCCCGAAAATGACTTGGTCTGTCCCGATCATGGGGATGTGTTTCACAATACAAAATCATTTGAGCCTGCACAGCCTCAATTAACCCAACATGTCCAGTGGCAGAGCCAAAAAAATAATCAATTTTGTAGATTTGCCACTTGACACAGTTGCCAAGTAGATGTAGCTTGAGTTTTTGATGCGGACAAATATGGGAATCGCAAAGGAGCCCTGAATGAACAGCGAGGTTGAAGGATATTATCTTGAGAGCCAGCCTTGGCACATCCTGCAAAGGTATTCATTGGATAATGAATTTCATGGATCGCATCGAGGAGCTTATCAAAGAAAATGCTCTTGACGGCTTGAAAGGCTTGAATTTTTTGCATTAGACTTGGCAACATGCCCAATAAGGAAATAGAATGAGCAAAAAACTGCATAAGATGCTGTATGTCTGCCCGCTTTTTGTGATCATGGCAGTCGTCGGGTCTTGCGGGCCTGGCAACAAGAAGGAGGCGACCAAGGCAAAAGTCGTCAGTGTTGTGGAGGCAAAGGAAGTCAGGCTTGTTGAATGCCTTGAGACGACTGGCGATGTGGTCGCCGTCAACACGGTCACTCTTCGTGCGACAGTTGAGGGGCCGATCAGTTATTGTCCATGGAGAGAAGGCGATGTCATAGAAAAGAAGGGACAGAAGGTAATAGAGATTGACCGTCTGCTCTATCGTGAGGAGCTGGCAGTGAAGAAAGCGGTGTTGAATGATTTGCTTGCTGGCCCCAGACCCGAGGAGATCGCTGCCGTGAGAGAGGAGGTAAGGCATCTTGAGAGTTGCACGAAGTTCGCCAGAATTGATTTGGACAGGGTAAACGCATTGAATGTCAAGAATGTTGTCTCGTCCCAGGAACGGGAGAAGACCGAGGTGAACTATGTAAAATGCAGCACTCAGCTTGAGGAGGCCAGGAACAGGTTGAAAATGCTTGAGGAGGGAACAAAGAAAACTGAACTGGCAATAGCGGAGGCACAAGTTGCCTTGGCTCAGGCGAAGGTGGATGAGTGTATAATAAATGCACCTTTTGCCGGGATCGTGACGCAAGTCTATGTGAGGCCAGGCGATCTTACCCACCTGAGTTCCCCTCGGATGCCGCTGTTGAAAATGATGGATCCCGAGTCCTTGATTGTAAGGGCGGGCTTGCCGGAGAACAGTGCCGCTCATTTGTCGAAGGGCTCGAGGGCCAAAGTACGTCTGGACACCTATCCCGGAAGAGAGTTCAGCGGCGAGATCGAACGTATCCACCCCCGTATTGAATGGGACTCCCGAACCCTGGTGGTTGAAATCAGGATTACCGAGCATGTCAAACTTATTCCACGCATGTTTGCCAGAGTATCAATTGAAGGAAGGGTATTTGAAAAGGCAGTAGTTGTGCCTGATTCTGCAATAATAACAACCCCCCGAGGGAAGCATATTGTTTATACTGTGAAGGGAGGAAAGGCCGAAGGCCGTGAAGCCGAGATAGGCATTGAGGATGGCGATATGATCCAGGTCGTCAAGGGAGTAAGTGCCGGAGAGGCAGTGGTTATTGCAGGCAATCTTAATCTGAAAAACGGCTCAGCCGTAAAGGTTGTGGCATCCGGCAGGCCCGATGGAGAAGATCCAACTCAACAATCAGTGAAAGGAAAGTAAGCTTGAAAATCACGGAACTTTCATTGAAACGCCCGGTCGCTGTATCGGTTCTGGTCGTGGCGACATTCTTCACGGGACTGTTCAGCCTCAGCATGCTTGATGTGAATTACTTGCCCGACATCTCTTATCCCATGGTAAAAATCCATATTTGGTGGCGCGGGGCGACTGCTGACGATATAGAAACCAATGTTGCCGATCCGCTGGAGGAGATATTGGCTACAGTTGACGGCTTGGATTATATCGAGTCTTCAAGCATCGAAGGGATGTACACGCTGCTGCTGAACTTCACCTACGACATCGAGGTCGAGGTGGCATTCCAGGATGTCGTTGCGGCGATGGGGCGCGTCACAAAAAGGCTCCCCAAGGGATTGGACCCGCCGATAGTCATCAAAGCAGACCCTTCCCAGTTGCCGGTCATAGAAATCATGATAACCTCGGAGGAACATGATCAGGTATGGCTTCGCGAATGGGCAGAGGACTGGCTGGTCGACCGTCTGGGAACGGTAAAAGGAACCGCCGGCGCGGAGGTGGTCGGAGGGATGGAACGCGAGATCCGTGTGCATCTCGACCCGGAACGTCTTCAGGCGTACAAGCTTTCCCCGGCACAGATCGCAAAAGCTCTTTACAACGAAAACCGGGAGACTTTCGCCGGCCGTGTGACCATCGAGCCGCGTGAGATAATTGTCCGCACCATGGGCGAATTCGAGAATCTCGAAGAGATAAGGAACGTGGTCATAACACGCGGTCCTGAAGGGGAAGAGATATATATAAGAGATGTCGCGGTTGTCGAGGATTCGCATGAGGAGGTGAGGATACTTACCCACTTCGACGGCAAGCCGTGCATAGAATTCAAGGTTTTGAAACAGTATGCCGCCAACGCTGTATCCGTCGCTGAAGGGGTGAAAAACAGACTGGAGGAATTGAAAGGACAGGGTGTCATCCCGAAAGATATTAATTTCGGCTACGTCGAGGATGAAAGCACTTATGTCATGGGAGCCATACACAGCGTGGAAAGCTCCGCGCTGATGGCGGCGATACTGGTCATTGTTGTCATCTACCTGTTTCTCGGGCGTTGGCGGCAGGTGGTCGTCATGGTGGTCGCCCTTCCTGTCACCCTGTTGGCGAATTTCGCGCTGATGAAGGCGTTTGACTTCTCGATAAATGTCTTTTCGCTTGGCGGACTCGTGGTCGCACTGGGCGTGATTCTTGACAACTCCATAGTCGTGCTTGAAAACATAACCAGGCTCAAGGCTGAGAAAACTGCCAATTATGCGTTGCAGGGGACATCTGAAGTCGGCTCGGCAATTGTGACCTCTACGCTGACTTTCCTCGCGATATTTCTGCCTTTCGTGTTTGTCCCCGGCATGTCGGCGGTACTTTTCAAGGAGCTGGTCCTGGTCGTTGCTGGAGTGGTTGTGCTATCTCTGTTGGTTGCCCTTACGCTCACCCCGATGTTGACAGACAGGTTGCTTCGCGGCGAAAAAGACGAGGACCTTTCCGGCTTGGCGCTGAAATTCGACAATATAATAGAAAAGTCTTTGACCTTCTACCGCAGAATCCTCGGAATGGCGGTCAGGCACAAAATACCTGTTGTCGTAGCGGCTGTGCTATTGCTCGGGCTAGGCATTTTGCTTTCAATGGTCGCGGGCTCTGAATTCCTGCCGAAGCTTGACGACGGCCGGGTGATGGTCAAACTGAAAATGCCCAGCGGGGCTTCAGTCGCCGAGGTGGACCGTATCCTTGAGCGTGTCGAGGATAAACTTAAGGGTATGCCGGAAATAGAAAGCATGTTCAGGCTTTCCGGGGGAAGGGTCTTCGGGCTCTACACTCTTGAGGTCGGCAACGAAGGCAACCTGAATATCCAGCTTGTCCCACGATCGGGAAGGAAAATCTCCACCGGTAAGTTTATCAAAAAAATTCGTCCGATAGTGGCAAAGATACAAGGTAGTGAACCGGGCGCAAAGATACCGGTCAACCCCATGAAAATAAAAGGCATGCGCAAAGTCGGCGAGCAGGATGTTGAAGTTAATATCAAAGGCAGCGACGCAGTGCTCCTTTATGAGTTCGCCTCTAAGCTAGAGGGGAAATTGAGGGGAACGCCCGGTCTATCGGGAGTCAACATCTCGATGGACATGACTAAGCCGGAGTACCGCATATACATTGACCGGGCGCGGGCTTCCTCGATGGGAATCTCCGTTGATGAGGTGGCGGAAACCATGCGGACTCTAGTCCAGGGCAAAGTAGGCACCCAGTACCGGGAAGGCTCTGAATACTACCCTATACGTGTGATGGTGCCGGAAATAGACATCAACAACAAGTCTGATATTGAAAACCTGATCATAGACACTCAAAACGGAGAGCCGGTTTACCTCAGAGACATTGCGGACATCAAACGCGGAGTCGGGCCGGTCGAGATTTCGAGGGAAGACCAGGTGATGCGCGTCATCGTCAGGGCTGACGCCGCAGGGGTAAGCGTGGGCGAGGCACTCCAGGCCGCGGAGAAGGCGGCGATGGAACTACAGCCTCCGCCCGGGGTCGAGGTGGAGATGGGAAGCGAAGCACGTTTCATGGCGGAAAGTAGAAAAGTAATGGGGCTGATTATCGGCTTTGCCGCTCTTTTCGCGTTCGTGATTCTCGCGATTCAGTTCGAATCATTCATCCTGCCGCTGCTGATTATGATAAATGTCCCCCTGACTCTCACAGGTGTTTTCATGGCGCTGTTCATCACGGGAAACCCAGTCGGGGTGACGGTTCACATCGGCGTGCTTGTCATGATGGGTGGGATAACGTCACAGGGGGTTGTCCTGCTGAGCCTCGCGGAAGAATACAGACAAAAAGGAATGGCTCCGATTGATGCAATGACAAAAGCCGCACCACTGCGCGTCAGGCCGATCCTCATGACACAGCTCACCACCGTACTCGGACTTCTGCCGCTGGCATTGAACATCGGGGAAGGCGGCGATATGCTGATCACCATGGCAATTGCCGTAATCGGCGGCTTGATCTATTCACTCCTGCTGACCCTGCTTTTCCTTCCCTCAGCATATGCCCTGATATATGGCAAGTTAAACTTATCAACGAATTAAAGGAGGATGCAATGATACAAGAAATTGAAAACAATTAAAACAAGCAAACAACATAACCGATAGGAGTTTTTTAATGAAGTATCTTGTTGTTTTAACGAAAAGATTAATCGTTGTCATTCCCTTCGCTATGATACTGGGGTTTTTCTTCGGAATGAACGTGGATGCCAAATTCTTGAAGGTTACCATATTGCCATTGACATTTTTGATGGTATATCCGATGATGGTAAATCTGCAAGTGAAAAAGATATTCGAGGGGGGTGACACAAAAGTCCAAGTCCTGACGCAGGTCATTAATTTTGCCGTGGTGCCCTTCGTCGCCTACGGCTTTGGACTGCTGTTTTTCCCGGATAACCACTATATGGCACTTGGGCTTCTGCTGGTCGGATTGCTGCCGACTTCCGGGATGACCATTTCATGGACTGGAATGGCAAAAGGCAATATACCCGCCGCGGTGAAAATGACCGTATTCGGCTTGCTCCTCGGCTCACTGCTTGCTCCCTTCTATATTAAATTCCTTATGGGGACAACTGTTGATATTCAACTGGGAAAGGTATTTATCCAAATAGGGACTATCGTCCTGATCCCGCTTGTCATTGGAAACATCACCCAAAGAGCATTGATAAAAGCTTATGGGATGGCGCACTATCAGGAAAAACTGAAAAAGCTCTTCCCTCCATTTTCAACGCTGGGTGTAATCGGCATCGTCTTTGTCGCCATGGCATTGAAAGCCAAAGGTATAATGAATAAGCCGGAAATACTTTTTTCAATACTGCTTCCGCTGATCCTCTTTTATGTGCTGAATGTCGTTACCAGCATAATTTTGGGTAAATTGTTTTTTAGGCGCGGGAATGCGATTGCCCTGCTCTACGGTACAGTTATGAGAAACCTGTCCATCGCTCTGGCTATTGCCATTACCGCGTTCGGCAAGGAAGGCGCGGACATCGCGATCGTGATCGCTATGGGCTACATTATCCAAGTACAGTTGGCAGCCTGGGTAGTCAAGTTGACTGATAAAATCTATGGACCGGCCTCAGAGGATGAAGCAGTCCAATTGTTGCATAAGGGCCTTTTCTCCCTGCATCAAACGGACTCTTTGAAACAAGCGATAATGTTGCTTAGCGAAGAACATATTCACTCTCTGGCGATTTTGGACGAGAAAGAGTTCCCTGTGGGTATCTTGACCTACGATAAAGTCATCGACCAAATTGCCAATGATGTTGATTTAAGCACAAAGATTTCGGAGATGGATTTGGATAAGCCCGTTTTTGCCGGACTGCACCAGCCGGTTTCGAAGATTATCAAGACGATGAGACGCCAACATGAATACAAAGTGATAATCACTGATGACAAGGGCAAAATAGAAGGAGTTGTGACTGCAGAAGATATTTTAAAATCCAGTTATAAATGAAATTAAAACCTTTCTTTAGGACATTGTCCATTGTTGCATTGGCTGCGGTGCTGCTGTCGGCTCAAGGATGCTACACTCCCGACCCTCTGCCGGAAGGTGTATATGGCACAAGCTTCACCGGCGCATCCAGAAAGGACCGCAGAGCCCTACCGGAGGACTGCACCCAGCTTTCCCTCGATATGGCCAAGCATATAGCGAAGCAGAACAATCCCGACTACATCGCCACGCGCCATTCCATGGTTGCCGCTTCGGCTCGATTTTACCAGTCCCTTGCCCCGTACCTGCCGACAATTACGGCAGACTACAGCATGCACGAGTACAAAGAAACCCCAATGTCCCAAGGGGGCAGCGGGAACAACAGCAGGAGGTACACCACCAAGACCAGCGGGATAACCGGCAGATGGCTCATATTCGACGGGCTCATACGGACGATGGACATGCTTGCCGCCAAGCACGAGAAGTCCAAGGTCGAGGCGCTGAACAGGGATTCTTTGAGACTGCTGATGGAGTCTGTCAGAGTGTCCTACAACAACATCATACTCGCGAAGGACAGGATCCGCATATCCAAGGCTGACGAGGTGTTCAACAAACAGCTCTACAGTGAGACGAAAATCAAGTACGAGGCCGGCGCGGTGCCTCTGACTGATCTCCTCAACTTCGAGATCAAGATGAACAACGCGAGCAGCGAGGTCATCGCCAACGAATACGAATTTTTCACCGCAAGGACAATCCTCGCGGAGCTGATGGGACTCACCGAAGGGATCATCCCTGAGGATCTTTTCCCAAGTCTCTCACCCGTCAGGGATCAGTTCTCGATGGATGTCAACATCTATCTAGACACGGCTCTGCAAAGCAGACCCGACCTGAAGGCCTACAGGGAGGCGCTCGAGGCCGCAAAGTACCGCACGGCGGCAAGATGGGGAGCCTTCCTCCCGACAGTCAGCGCCCAAGTAACATTCGGGCATCAGAGAAGGGACTGGGACACCTCCGGAAGGTGGCATTTCAGCAACCAAGGCCAGAATCAGGCTTTCAACTACGGTTTTGACGCTGAATGGGTGCTCTTCGACGGCGGCAGCAGAATCTTCGCCTTGCGCGAGGCTCAGGCCGACCTGGCGATCTCCAAAGAGAACCTCGCTGAGCAGTGGATAACTGTCGTCACCGAGGTCAGGCAGTCATACGCCGACAGAGTCCGTCGGGCAAAACAAATGGCCATATTCGAAAAAAACCTCGCGCTCGTACAGAAAACCCGCGACCTCGTCGAGGAGGAATACAAGGCGGGAAACACTTCCATCACAAGGCTCAACGAGGCCCAAAGGGACCTGGTGATAGCCGACACCAACCTCTCCACCTCCATCATTGACCTCGAGAACGCCAAGGCCAGACTCGACGCCTCAGCCGGTATGCTGGAGTAGGCTGGTTTCAGGTGACCCAGCGTTGCTCATTGAGCTATGCCGCAGCAGTCAACATCGAAAATCAAACTCTCTGAAGGCTCTGAGGGGAGAGTAGGGGAAGTGGAGAAGTTCTAAAGCTCTGGAGATCGAGAGTCCTGGAGTGTTTTACAGCAACACAGCAATACTGCTCACAGCACAACCTGTTTTCAAGTTTCAAGCGCAACTTGTTGTTAATTTATTCTCTTGCGGCGAAGCCGCTCCCTCCCTCCCTCCGAACCGTACGTGCTGATCTCCCGCATACGGCTCTCCAGCGGTGGTTCACCTAAGCGACTGAACTTCCAGACATCTGGCATCCTCCAGCGAGAAGAGCCCCA
>JAFGFR010000056.1 GCA_016930955.1 Victivallales bacterium
ACAAAAAAACAACGGGAGTTGTTGGACAAAATGGGCATCTCTCTGCCTCAAACCTGACAGGGTTATCATTTTGTGAAGAATTCAGGTCGCCGCCCTCCTCGACCGATTGCCGGTGCCACCTTCATTTTCCGGTGAGCCTCACAATTCCTAGGCTATTTCTTCTTGCGGAATCAAGAAGTCTGACTTCAGGACAGAGCCGTTGTCGAAAAGCATCTCTCAACGCCATGGCGAGCGGGAGTTTCACATCCGAGTCCCTGTCATTTCCGGTTTTTTGCCCATGATTCGCGCAGCGGGACGGTGCGGTTGAAGACGGGCTTTTCCGGCGAGTGTGTCTTCAAGTCTGCACAGAAGTACCCGAGCCTCTCGAATTGGAAGACCGCGCCGGGCTTTGCCTGCGGCAGCGACGGCTCCAGCCTGCAGCCGAGGAGAATTTTTTCTGATTCAGGGTTGACCAGTCTCTCGTAGTCTTCGGAGTCCGGCTTCTCTTCGAGAAAAAGCCTGTCGTACAGCCGGACTTCGCCTACCGCCGAATGCGCGGCACTGACCCAATGTATGGTGCCCTTGACCTTTCTCCCGTCGGCCGCGTTGCCACCGCGGGTCTCGGGGTCGTAGCTGCAGCGCAGCTCGACCAGATTCCCGGAATCATCCCTGACGGCGCGCAGGCACTTGATGAAATATGCGTAACGCAGCCTTACCTCGCGGCCCGGGGAGAGCCTGAAGAATTTCGGCGGCGGCGAATCCATGAAGTCCCCGGACTCGATGTAGAGCTCTCTGGAGAAGGGTATTTTTCTTGTCCCGGCGGCCGGGTCCTCCGGATTGTTGACCGCCTCGAGCATCTCCGTGCTGCCCTCGGGGTAGTTCTCGATGACCACCTTGACAGGATCTATGATGGCCATGGCCCTCGTGGCAGTCTTGTTGAGGTCCTCCCTGAGGCAGTGGTCCAGCAAGGCGCAGTCGGTGAGGCTGTTGAACTTGGTCACTCCGATTGTGCTGCAGAACCTGCGGATTGCCCCGGGAGAGAAGCCGCGTCTGCGAAGTCCGCAGATCGTGGGCATTCTCGGGTCGTCCCAACCGGACACCAGTCTTTTCTCGACCAGGGTCATGAGCTTGCGTTTGCTCATGACAGTATGGCTGAGGTTGAGCCTGGCGAACTCGATCTGTCTGGGATGGTGTATCTCGAGCTTATCGAGAAACCAGTCATACAGTGGGCGGTGGTTCTCGAAGTCCAGATCACAGAGCGAGAATGTAATTCCCTCGATGGAGTCCTCGAGACCGTGCGCCCAGTCATATGAAGGGTAGATGCACCACTTGTCCTTCGCACGGTAGTGGCCGACACGCAATATCCTGTACATCACGGGGTCACGGAGGTTCAGATTCGGCGATGCCATGTCTATCTTGGCTCTGAGAGTCATTGACCCGTCGGGGAACTCGCCGCCACGCATCCTTTTGAAAAGCTCGAGATTCTCCTGCACGGGCCTGTCCCTGAAGGGGCTTCCCCTCCCCGCCTCGGTCAGGGTGCCGCGGGAGACACGCACATCCTCGGAACTCAGCTCGCAGACATAGGCCAGACCCATCCCGACCAGCTTCACCGCGTAGTCATACATCTGCTCGAAATAGTCGCTGGCGAAGCATAGCTTGTCCCATTTGAATCCCAGCCAGGCTATGTCGCGCTTGATCCCCTCGACATAGTCCATGCTCTCCTTCGATGGATTGGTGTCGTCCATTCTCAGGTTGCAGCTGCCGCCGAACTCCTCGGCTATCCCGAAGTCTATGCATATTGCCTTGGCGTGTCCGATATGCAGATATCCGTTGGGCTCCGGAGGGAAACGAGTCCTGACAACCTTGCCCGCAGCCGCCTCCGCGGCAACTATATCCCTGATGAAATCACCTGCCTGTCCCACCACGCAGCCTTCAATCTCGTTCTTGTCGCTCATCTTCAGTCTTCCATAACGCCCAGTTCTGGTGCCGGCGACAGCCGGTTGCCCGAAGCGGCTTGTTTCAAACTAAATTCATCTTTACAAAAAGGTAACGGAAACAAGGAAGTTTCTTTGGTCCATCCTCCCTTTCCTTTCTTTCCTCTTTGTAAACCTATCCCCGTCTTGCGAAGTCCGCAAATCGAATGACGAAGAATTTGCAGGACTCGAGGCTTCCTTCTCATGCCGCGCGGCCACGGGGAGTTTTGAAATTGGCTCTTAGGAGTAAAAAGCGGTGCTGAAATACAAGCGCCGCAGTCCAAGGGACGGCTCTCGCCATTTCAATTTTACAAAGAGGAAACGGAGGCAAGGAAGTTTTTCTTTTTCCTTTCTTTCCTCCTTGTGGATCTATCCGCGTTTTGCGAATTTCGCAAATCCGCGCGAAGGAGTAGCAGGGAACTACTGGTTGACCGGGAGGTAGCGGTAATAGACCTCGAGGGACATGATGTATAGTGAAGTCTGCACCACTGCGCCGTTGCCACCCTGCCAGCTGCCGTCGGGGCTTTGCCCGGCTATGACCGGGTCGCGGAACCTTGAGTTCCATCTTTGCCAGAGGTCGCCGCCCATCTGGAACATGGCGTAGGTGCCGTCATATACCTGAAACACATTGCCCACCTGCGGGCCGACATTGTCGAGGATCCCAGCTATCTTGACGGCATCCGGGTCGCTTGTCTTGATGTTCATGAACATCCTCACGAAAAGTCCTACGGCCGTCCTTGTGCTTGCGGGTGTCCCCTTGTTGTTCCCCTGCATCGAGTACCCTGTGGTGCCGTCGGCATTAAGCGCCTTGTCGTAGTAGGACTTTATCCTATTGAGTATGCCTTTGGGTACTGTAAGACCTGCCAGCAGGCCGGACTTGAGCCCCATGACCTGGAAACTGGTCTGGTGCGTGTCGTCCCCGGGGCCCCCATAGGCATATCCCCCTTCAGGGCCAATATTGGCCACTATACAACCAGTCGCCTTCTGGGCGGGGATTTTAAGGCGTTTGTCTTTTGTCATGCCGTAAGCCTCGCAGAGCGCCATTGTGGCTATTCCCTGCTCGTAGAAGCAAGCCTGCGAGAATCTTCCCTTCGCGTTTTCCCTGCTGACGAGCCAATCGAGTGCCTTGGCGACATTTTGCTTGTATGGGCTTTTGTCGTTCATGTGTGTATGCCCGGCGCCGAGGAATGCGAGCACTGCCAGCCCTGTGGCGCCGACATCGTTGCCTGATGAGGTGAACACCTTCCCTCCTTTAACCCCGTCGACACAGCCGATTCCCCTCTCTGCCGGGCTTTTGACAGTAAACTCTGGAGAAGGTTGTGAAGGAGTTTTTTTCTTCTTCCTCCCTCCCCATTCGACAGGGGAGTCGCCAAGATCAGCCTTTCCGCCAAGGTCTATTTTCCCTCCAAGATCAGCCTTTCCGCCGAGGTCAGGCATACCGTCCCTCAAGCCTGGATCACGTCCCTTCCTGCCAGCATCCGCAACAGCAGCAGGGGAAGGAGGGGATACATTCTCGAAGACGCTTTTAGTCCCTTGCGTGTTCCATCTGCCGTCGTCGTTCTGGACGCTTGCGAGCCATGCGAGCCCTTTGTCAACGGCATCTTCCGACTCTTGTGTCGCGCCCATCCTGCGGGCGAGATCGCCGCTGCCTCTGCTCTCCCGGTCGCCATATTTGCTTCGAGATGCCCTGCCTGACGGTGAGGATGCGCGTTTGGCGGGAGCAGCTTTGTCCGGATCGCCTTCGCGCTTGACGGGCTTGACAGGGGTCTTTTGTTTTTCGGTGATCTTCAGTGATGCGGGAGACCATTCGTCGACATCATCGATATCTTTGCCTGTATCGTCGGCTGCTTCCCCGGTGCCGTCATCGTGGGCGATTTCCTCCTGGGGTTCCGGGGCGTCTTCAGCGACTGTGGCATCATCGGTGGCGGGCTCGGGTGCAGCCACCGCCTCGGCAGGGGATACCTGCGGCTCATCCCGAGGCTCTTGATTGCCTGCATCAGGCGCAAGGGTGTCATCATCGGCGGCGGAAGCTCCTGAATCCGCCGCAGGCTCTCCACTGTCACCTGCGCCGCCGTCGCCGTCGTCTCCTGATCCGCTTCCTGAACCGTCATGCAAGCCGTCTCCTGCCCCCTCCCCTTCCCCGCTGCCAGCACCAGCACCAGCACCAGCACCGCTCCCATCGCCCTGCCCCATGCCAGTCCCCTCACGGCCAACAGGTTCGGCGGATGGGCGGGGGAAAAGCAAAACGAGCAGAAGAAGGACACACGCGAACACCGCCAACGCCCTCCAGCCGGGATATCTATTTTCTGTCCTCATATCGTCCATCTCTGAAGCCCTCGAAAGATTTTGTCAGGGAAATTCAAGACTATGGCATTGTGATGCGGGTTCTATTCCCCGTCCTCGTAGGCTCCGCCGTCTGAAATCGTAAGGACAAATTCGTCCACGACAGGGTACCAATAGCTCTTGAACTCGTTTTTCTTCAAATATTCCCTGAGCTGGATGAATCCCGGGAAACTGTCTTTGTTGACCATGATCCATACGAACCTCTTGGTCTTGTCTATTTTCCTGAAGATATTGTCGAGGGATGTGGTATTGTCTTGTGAAGGCATGATATCCACCCCTTTGCCGAGTGCAGGCCTTATGTTGATGACTTTGACCATCTGGCCGTCGCCCCTGTCGAGCATGCCGGTTTGTGCAGTGACATCGTCGCTGTTGGAAATGGTTGTGCCGTCAAAGAGCGATATCTCCGAGAAAGTATGCACCATATATAGTCTATTGGCGCTCATCAAACAGACAAAAGGCTGCCTGTCGGTCTCGGTTCTGGGTGATACGCCTATATTCCTCACATCAGCCGCCGGCTCGACCTGGAATCCGGCTATGATATTGTTCAAGTCTTCAATGGTACGCGTCTGCGCATCCCTCAAGTCCGCGAGCTCGGCTATCTTCAAGTCCTGCTGTGTCAACACCAAGTCCAGCGCAACCTTCTCTCGCTCTGCCTGTTTCAATGCCACCAGCCAGGCGTTTTTTGCTGACTCTGCCTCCCCGAAGAGAAGCTGCAGCGCGGCGTTGTCGTCCTTGAGCTTCCCCAGCTCCTGTATCTTGTCCAGATGCGGATGGTTGCGGAACCTCTCGACAAGCTGCTCCTTCAGAGACCGGTCGATCTGCTGCTTCCTCAGCTCCTCCTGGCACAACGCTATCTGCGCCTGCAGCTCGGCGATCTTCTCCTGGTCCTGCTCGGCGGGGTCGACATCCACGACGATTTTGGGGATAAAAAAGCTGATCACGACAAGGGCGATGGCGATGAACATCACACCGCCGAAGGTGTTGCACATGGTGTCCAGCAGCAGATCCAGGCTGTCGCCCGACAAAAGAGGTTTCTTGGCCATTACTCGTAAACTCCCGTCTTGTTCTCCTCGATAGGCTCCATGTTGTAGCTGAAGTTCTCGTGTTTCAGCAGGCCCATCATGATCTCTGCGAACTTCGCCGAGCTGGGCTTGACTATCAGGACTATGTACTGGCCTCTGCTGTTCGCGCTTGACTTGAGCCAGCCGTAGAACTGCCGCAGCATCTGGTCGGTGTCGGTGTCGGCGAATTCCTTGATTTGCGAAGTCTTGATCACCTTGACCTTGATCATGGACTCCGAGCATTCGACGAAGATGGGCTCCAAGCCGATGTCTTTGGAGGTTTTGATCTCGACGCGGTTTTTCATTTTCTCCTTGTCCTCCTCGAGCTTCTTTATCTTGTCTTCAAGGCTGGCGATCGTGGCCGCGTTATCTTCGGTATGGGCGAGCATTGCCGCGACATCCTCCTCGCCTTTATTGATCTTGCCTTGCTTTGCGTCATTCTCCTCTTTGGTTTTGAGGACGAGCGACTCGAGTCTGACACTCTCCTCTTTAAGATTTTGGAGCCCTGCAGTGAGCATCAGGTGTTGTTTTTTCTCGCGCTCGATCAACTTGGGCAGGGCGGACAGGTCGGTCGAGAGCGCCTTGAGGATCAACTCCTCGTTCCTGGTCATCCAGTCCTTTCCCTCCTCGAGCTGCTCCTCGAGCCCCTTGGCCATCTGCTCGAGTTTCTTCACATCCTCGGCAAACGGAGACGCATTGTCGCGGCTCTTTGACTCCTCGTGGTCAATGATGTCCAGGATGATCAGCAGCACCACCAGCACCATAATCCCTGTAATGCTGGTGATTATGTCCTGGAACGCGAACAGTGAGACCGGATTCTCGTCTTTGTTTTTTTTAGCCATCAGACCGCCTTGTCCGGGAATCTAAGAACGCGCGAGTTTGCGTGGAAAAGCACATATGTGGCCATCAGTCCTTCTCGAGGTCATATTCCTGCCGCAGGCCAATAGTCCTGAGCTTCGTGATTATATTCCTATGGCAGTAGTCAGAGCACTCGTCGATGAAATCCTCCTCCTTCTTCTTCATCATGGTCATCACGAGCTGTATGAACAATGCGAAGACGAGGGCGATCAGGGTTGTCTCGAATGCGATGGCCAGACCTGCGGTGACACCGCTCAGGGAGTCCTTCAGCTTGTCGAGGTCCGCGCCCATGGCCACGACCTTTCCGAAGCCCCCGATGGCCTCTGACAAACCGAGCACCGTGCCGATGAACCCGAGGACCGGGATCGCCCATATGAACCCTTTCAGCAAGGTATATGTGGACTCGAGATAGTTCTCGTCGTTCTCGGCCTGGGCGCCGAGGGTCTCGGCGACATCGGAAATACGCCCGATATTCTTCAGGTTGGATATGGATCTTGCCACTCTGTTGAGCAGGAGGAACTTCTGCGGGTCGTCAACCTTCTCGTACATGGAGTTGATTATCAATGAGGCACTGTTCGGAGCCAGCACGAAGTCAGTGTCCTGGGGCACGATATCAAGCTCAAGGGCCTTTTTCTGGAGTTTGAGCTTTCTGCTTTTGATGAACAGTATAGCCATGCACCATGAGGAGAGGAACACGGTGAAATACGGGATATAGCTTCGGTTTTCGGGGCCTCCGTGGAAGAACATGTTCACCTTGTCGTATTCACCCAGCCTGGACAATGCGTGAAGTATCCCGTAGAAAGCGGCGGTCATGAGCACCGCCATCAGGAACGAAAACATCGAGTTGACTCCGGTGTACTTCTTGCTGTCGAAGCCGAAGCGTCTCTCGAAGTCCGACCTGTTCCAGTTCAACATAGCCCCATTCATACAAACCTCCGTATATATTTACAATTTACATTCGCTCTATCCGAGACAAAACCTTAGGGACAACGCGGCGGAGCCGGCGAAGACAAGCAATACAGTCGAGACGACGAACACGGTGCCCTGCCCGTTTATGCCGAATATCCTGGTGCATGAGTTGAAGATCATGATCGCAGCAAACGACATTGCGTAAACACCTAATCCTGAGAGGAGGACGAGGCATTGAGTCTGACTGAGGATTCCCATGGGTCGGAAGGCTGCCGACACGAAAGCGGAGATTGCCACGGGAAACAAACATGCCCCTGAGAGGAACACGATTTCCGGGAAAACCCTGCTCCGCGGCCGTGGGCCGAAAAACAATGCCAGGAGCATAATCGAACAAGCCATGGGCAAGAATGGGATGCCGCCGAGAAGGAAACAAAGCGTCTTCAGAGAAAACACTTCAAGCCTAGCCCCATACATGAGGGCTGCGACTACGGCCAAGACCGTTGAGATAACCCACAGGGCCAGCCCGTAGGCCACGAGCGCCGATTTCCTCAAATTGGCGCATATTTCCGGGAAAGCCCTTACCGGGTTCCAGAATATTGAAACGAACAGAGGTGTGTCGGCCCTTTCTGTTGCCGGATGTTCGGTAGATATGCCCGAAGGCTCTGCCTGAATCTCCTCTGCCAAATGCCCGAAGACATCGGCAGGTCCGGGATGCACATCCCGTTTGAGCCCCAGCCGCCCGCCTGACGGCGGCTTTACCTCGATCCCCCCGCTCGGCTTTCCCTCAGGCAAGGGCGGAGGAGATATATCTGGGAATAGCTCCTTTATTCTGCCGGCGTCCACCCAGGTCACCCTGTCCTCGGAAATCTGATGCTCGGGCATAATCATTCCCGAGGCCACCATATCCTGAAGCTTGCCCAGGTCAAACGGGCCGAAAACCTTCTTGCTTTTCTTCAGGTAAAACACTTGGATTCCTATCTCATGTTGAGGGGCCATGACTCCGGCCACTTGAACTCGCCGACCATCTTGTCCTTCAGGGGCTCGTCAAGCCCAGTGGTAAGCTTGCCGTCGCAGGGGGCGAACAAGGGCTCAAGCTCGAGAAGATCACCGCCAGACTCGCAAGGCACCAGCTCGCCCTCCTTGACAATACGGATGCAGACAAAACGCAGATCCTCGCCATCCCTCCTGAGCCGCCAGACTTCCAGTGATTTAGCATCGATATCGACAACCGGGGAGCCCTCCCTTACATAGCCCACCTCCCTGACCCTCCTACCCAACGCCAAGGCCAGCAGTTCCATTTCCAGACACTCCCTGGCGGCATTTGCCCTGAAGTCGGGCACCTCCGCTATCCTGGCAAGCATCCTGTCCTTCAAGGGCCTTGGCAAATCGAGCCAGCTGACCCCCCCTGCCGCCCTGAGGAATTTCCCTATCTCCTGGCTCTGGCGCTCGTAAGAAGCTTTATTGGCAATCGTAAGCCTGGCGGCCATCTCCAGGAATTTCTCCACAAACTGAAGCCTTATCATGGGGTTAATCTCAGCATTCCCCTTCAAAAACTCGACAGCCTCGACAAGCAGAATCTGGTAGTTCCCAGGTTTGCTCTGGGCAATGTCGAGAAGCAAATTCGAGCAAAATACCGCATGCGGCGCTGTCAACACCTCGACATAGACATCTGAAACGGCCTTAAGGTCGGCATAGACGATATTCCTGCCCCTCCGGACTTGCCAGCCCTTGTCGTCCTCGGAGAATATGTAAGTCTGCAGATCCTTGTCCTCAGACTCGACGACGCCGACCTTGATCGCGCAGTACCTCTTGTCTCCGATCCGCGAGAACTTCCTGTCGGCATCTCCCTCACAGTAAAAATCCAAAATCTCACCTTTCTTGTCGGAAAACCTCAGAACTTTGAACCCCATCATCCTCAAAGCCTGAATGTCCTCGATGTCTTTTTTCACATCTTCACAATTGGATGCGACAGCCCAGCTGAAATCACCAAGGGTCTTGAGGTCATTACGCCAAATATTGTTGGCATTACGCCCCCTCAATATCTCTTCACACCTTTGAAGGTCATCCCCCAGCCCCACAGGCACAATGAAGTTCTTCAAACAGGCGGCATTGACGTATGCCGGCATTTCCGAAAGCACCTTGATCATGGGAGCAGATTCCGGATCGGCGGGAAACCTGTTGACGAAGTTTCTCAAGGCAATCTTATACTCATCCAAAGCTCCTGCACTAGCATGTACTTTTTCCAGCAGGATCTGCTTTTCCTCGATAGTGGCCAGGGCATCCTGCAGCTCCTTCTTCATGGCAGCGCTCTTTTCCTCTATGCCGCGCTTGTGGGCCTGGAAAAGTTCCTCGCCTATCCCCCTTTCCTGCAAGACCTTGGCCGCCGCGGCCTCGTAGATGCCGAGTCGCTTCTTGAACTCCTCCGGATCCTTCTCGGGATCAACAGCCATAGCGGCGCTGTATTCCTTGTCAAGCGCCGCGACAGCCTCCTGGAAATCCCTGTCCCTCTGGGATTGAGTCCTTATCTCGTAAGCCCGTAGTGAAGTCTTTACTCGATTCAATTTCAAAGCAAGGGTGTCATCGGTCAATCCCTCCAGAAGTATCTCGCCCTCCTTGATCAAATCATGGGCCTTTTGGTGCTCCGCGAAGTCGGCAGCCATGATTTCCTTCAAAGCCTCCATAATCCGGTCGAAGCGATCCATCCGGCCTTGTATCTCCTCGATCCTGGACTTGATCAGCGACTCGGCCTTGATAATATCGGCGGTATAGAAGTCAGGCTCTTTCCCCTTCAGCATCTCTATTCCAGCCAGGCCGGACTGCAGCTTCTCGATATCCGGGCTCTCGACGACGGTCAGGATCGGCTCGGTCCATCTCGCGTATTCGCGGCTCCTGATACCCATGTGGATCAGAAATGCCAGCCCTGCGATGACGGCAAGTATGACAATGACACTGACGGCCAGCTTGAGTGTATGCCTGCGGCTGGCATCCAGCTCGGAATCAGACCTGTATTGGCGATACCTGTGGATAAGCATCTCGGGCACAGGCTTGCCGAATTCTGTCAATTTGTGGTACATGTTGTCTATGGAATCCAGAGGGAGCCTTTTATCGAGCGAATCGGAGAGCTGATCCTGCATTTTCTTGAAGCTCGCCGTCTTCTGCATCTCGTTATGCTCTGAATCGAACCACTCCCTCGCCTCATTGACCTGCTTCAAGGCATCCTTCTCCGGAGAGAAAGCACCCTCCTTCGCCAATTGATCCCACTTGCCCAACGCATTCCCGACCTCCTTGGTCTCGAAATTGCTGTAGGCATTGGCCAAATCGTGCAATATTTTTTTCCCCTTGTCCTGTAGTCTCAACCTATGGTATTGCGCCAGCTCCCTGCGGATCTTGTTCAAGACATTCGCCGGCGGCTTGACTATCCATTCAGGGGAATTCAACTCGGTATAAATCCCCTTCAGAAGCGCCTCGTCGCCTTTCTCGATCGCCGCCTTGGCATCCCTTTTCAGCTCGATCAGCCTCTCGTTCTCGAAACGCGCGAGGTCCTCCTCACGCTGTGGATTTTTGGCATCTATGCGCTTGATGTTCCTGAGCAGGCTTATTCTTTCCTTCAATGGCGCGCTCTTGGCCTTCTTGCGGTATTCGCTGAGCAAGGGCTCCAACGAGGAGTGATCCTTGTAGGCCTCGGAAAGCATTGCAACATGGTCTGCCCTGATCGTCGGAGCCTGTTCGAGGTCGTACATCATGCAGATCTCGTTCCATTCGCTGGAGCCCTCGAAGCCGAGTATGGCAGCCATCTCGATGACAGGCGGGTCGCTCTCGGCAAGATATACAGCGTTGGACACTGCTCCGCGGCGTATCTCCTCGATACACTTGTCAAGGCGGGAGTTCAGATCCCTGCACATTTTGGAATACTGCCCGGCAAGCGCGGTGTATTCAGGAGTGACCGTCTGGTCCACAGAGTTCAACAGCTGCTGTATCCTCACAGCCACCAGTTCTTCGTTTCTCATATTCAATGCCTACCTTTCGAACTTGACCGTCTTGACTATCTTTCCACTCTCTTTGGACTTGAACTCCAGCCTGAACCCTTCGAGCGCCTCCCTGGCCGTTTTCTCCACCGAAGCCTTCAGTTCCTGGTTGTCTTTGAGCGATAAAATGAAAAGCTCCAAAAGCCCAGTCCTTAGGGAATTACGCAAGGCCATATAGGAATCCGCCATGGCCATGATATCCTCTGCCGGTATGGATTCACCGACCGATTTATACAATTCGGCCACCTTCAGTCCACGGTAGTAATTGTAAACCTGCCAGAGGGACTTCTTGGTATCCTCGAGCTCGTCGTCTTTTATGTCGCCCTTCGGGAGTTTCTCCGATGGCTTTTTGACACCCCTTATATCTGGCCGCTTGTAGGCGCTGGCATCGGCGGCACGGCCCGAGGATGCGATTTCCCTTATCTTATCGAGCTCCTCCTTTATCTGCTCAAGGCTGGCGGCCATGTCTTTTTTATGCTTTTGATTTTTTGTCTTGATCTTCTCCAGCTCGGCCAGAGTGATTTTTATGTTGTTGATGTTGCTGTCGATCTCGCGCAGTGGCATAGGTTTTTCGCCGGGATCCCTGGAGTCGGCAAGATTTTTGAGATTTTTTCTGAAGTAGCCCAGCTCTGACAAAATCTGGTCGTTTGATTTCTTGCCCACATGAAGCCTACGTCTGATTTTTTCTGCCAGTTTGTCCCCGGAAGACTTAAGCTCCATGTCTTTTGCAGTTTTGAATTCTTTGTATGCTTTAGCCACGGGATCAACATGCTCTGCTATATTAAGGACGGTTCTGACACCTGTTTCCGAGACTGCGGGAGCCACGCCCTCAAGCAGTCCGGGGCATTTGGGGATCAATTCGAATCTGGCATTCTCGCCGGAGCAGGACGATGCGATGCCCGCAAGCCTGTCGTCTTCAGAAAACTCGTAGTCGAACAGAATGATGAATTTATCTCTCAATGCCTTGGTGTCGGCCTTGCCAGTCCCGGGATCGAGCTCCACATCACCCCCATAGAGCAGAGGATATCCCCTTCCGTCAACCGTCAGAGCCGCAATGTCGCGAGAAACATCAATAGGGCTGTTCGGCTCATTCAGCAGCTTAACCGACAGAGTCGAGCCTCCGGGCGAGGGGGAAATGCGGAATTCGCAAACTGCAAATACATCCTTGTTGATCCCGTGCACCTTCTCGGCATAGACCTTCAGGGTATCGCCCTCCTTCTTCACGGCCTCATCAAAGCTGCCCCTCCTGAGTTTCTCCAGAACACCCTCGGCCAGGACGATGCTATAGCCTTTTCTGACGACAAGCCCTGGAACAAAAACGTCGAAAGAATCGCCTTTTTTATCGGCCAGAGCCCTCTGGTAAGGCAGCCACAGGGATGAGACGGGTGGAAGTTGGCCGTGATGGGGCTCGACCTTTTCTTCAACCGTTTCGGGAACCTTGCCAGGAACGGGTTCGACGGCTTTGGCGGGCTCCGGCTTCGGCGGGGCATCCTCGGTTGTCTCGGAAGGTGCCATATCTGGTTTCCCTGGGACTGCGGGCTCATGCGGCGGAATGCGTTCCGGCATTTCCCTGTCAACGCGCGGCAGAGGCGGGAGATCGCTTCCCCCCGGGTCGAAAACCTTTTCCGGACGCGGCTCGGGAACAGGAGGCCTGTGGCGTGGCGATGGCGGCAACGGCGCCGGCGGCGCGGAAGACAACCTCAAAAGCAGATACACCACCGCTGTGGCGAGAAGGGCGATCACGGCAATAAGTGAAACAATCAGGGCCCTGTTGGCGGCGGTTTTTCCACCGGCGGGCTGCAGGGGCGGGAATTTTGCGGCGGGGACGGCAGTCTCTTTCTTCGGCAAGACTTCTTGCACCTCGGCGGCAGATTTGCCAGAATCCTCGCGCAGAGACAGTGAAGACAATGTCGCCCTGCCTTCGGCACTCCTCGCGACGCTGTCGGAAGCCACGGGTATGACAGGCCTTTTGCCGCTGTCCTCAACTATGTCCAAAGATAGTTTCGGCAGCTCCATAACCTTCCCCTTGCCTTCCTCGAAAATCGAGATTCCAGCAGCCTTTTGCGGCCTGGGGACATTGGGGGCAGAAGGCGGAGTCTCCTTTATGGCCCCTTTTCTGGCGGCCTCGACCAAGGCACCGCCGGATGCCCTCGGGAGCGT
>JAFGFR010000057.1 GCA_016930955.1 Victivallales bacterium
ATACAGGTATGCCCGCTCCCGCATCGGCGTGGCCTCGCATCCAAAATAGCAGGCCGCGCGGCCACGGGTAGTTTTGAAATTGGCTCTGTGGCTCTGTGGCTTGAAAAATACGACTAAGGAGCATATGTTCAAAAAACCGCAAGAAGGTTGGCTGTGTGTATGGCAGGAGGTCACAGATGTCCCGCAGGATGTTGGAATGTTGGGATGAAGCTGCACGAGGTCGTTGTTGTTGATTTTTTTGGTGATTACAAGGAGAGCGAGTTGATGAAGGACATTTGCAGTCGTTTTAAGTTGAAGCGTAAGCCGAACTACATATCTGCATCGAACGAGGAGGAGCTTTTCAGGCATGCTTTCGAGGGGAACATCCCTGTGATCCTGAAGGGTCCCACGGGTTGCGGCAAGACTCGCTTTGTGGAGCATATGGCGTATACGCTTGATCTTCCTCTGATCACCGTCTCGTGCCATGAGGACTTGACTGCCGGGGATCTTGTAGGGAGATACATATTCAAGGGGAATGAGACGGTATGGGAGGACGGCCCGATGACTCTGGCGGTGCGTCATGGCGGGATATGCTATCTTGATGAGATCGTGGAGGCCAGGAACGACACCACGGTGATAATCCATTCTCTGACCGATGACCGGCGTCTGCTCTACATAGACAAGACCCGCGAGGTCCTCCGGGCCCACAGGGACTTCATGATGGTGATGTCCTACAATCCGGGTTATCAGAATGTTATGAAGGAGCTTAAGCACAGCACGCGGCAGCGTTTCATGTCTTTGGTGTTCGACCATCCCGGCGTGGGCATCGAGCAGCGGATAATAAGCAGCGAGACAGGGCTTGACGACGAGATGTCGTTGAAGCTCGCGAGAATGGGGGAGAAGATTCGCAATCTGAAGGGGTTCGGTCTGACCGAGGGGGTATCGAGCCGGCTGCTGGTGTATGCGGGAAGGCTGATCAAGTCTGGTATTTCGCCGTCCGAGGCGTGCCGGGTAGCTGCCGCGCAGTCATTGACCGACGACGTGCACATGGTTGAATCGATACTCGATATTGTCCGGCTGTTCTGGGTCGATGGAGAGTGTGCGTCGGGCGTGAAACCGGAGTAGTGATTGGTGTCCGATATTTCTTTTGATCTATCCGAGGTGACCTGGGGTTACCGTGAGATATTCAGGCAGGCGCTGGATGATCTTAGGTGCGCCGGCTTTCTGGGTGACGAGACATCGGAGGTGTCGGATGTGCTTGTCGAGATGCTCAATCGTCGCGGGGGGAACCAGCTTTACGACCATGTCCTCAAGAATTTCCTGGACTCGTTGAACCGTGGCGACTCGTGGATCCTGCGGATACCGGATCTGTTTTCCGCATGGGCGGCGCTGGGCGCGGATTTCGCAAGGCACAAGCTGCATCTTGGAATGAAATATTTCGAGCTCTGGGGGCAGGGCTCCTTCGGGGAGAATGCCGAGGATGTGTCGTATGTGCTTTGTAAGGCACGAGAGATGTTCCGCAGGGACAAGGACCTTGCTTTTGCATTTGTCTGCTCTTTCGGGGATTTGCGGGCCAGGCTGAACTACGGTGAGATAGATGTTTTTGTGGAATGTGCGTTTACCATCCGGCAGAACTCCGCGGCCAGCGCAGAGGAGTTCATAAGACTCAACACCAAGACCTCGCTGCTCTATGTGGATATCATATCCAAGGAGTCACGGCTGGAGGCCATATCGGATGTCCTCCGTGCATATGCTTCGGCCATAGCGGGAATCGTCTTCGAGGTCAACCCTGTCTCGATGCTTGATTCTGACGAGCTGATTGAAAGCGGCTCGTCAGTCGTGTGCATCCAGGGGCATCTCTTCCTCCCCGGCAGAGTCGCATTGAGGGACAGCAAAAAGGAAAATATCGCCATTCACAAGTTGCTGTCCTGCATCGCGGCATCCAGCTTGCTGTTCAGGAGTTTCCCTGTGAGGCACGGCGAACCTGGGGCGGGCAGCAGTCTTGAGTGTCTGCAGGGGATGGAGGTCGCCGATCCGGTGATTTTCAACAATTGCTTCATCTTTCTCGAGACCTGCCGGGTGCTCAAGTGTATGATGGAGACTTTTCCGGGAGTCGTGAAGGAGCTTGCCGACACAATCAGCGCTGAGCGGGCGAGGGTAGTGGGCGAGGGAGTCTTAGCAAACTATTGCAGCATGATCGAGGTGGCCACCTGCCGCAAATCCAATCATGAAACGGATATCCCCTTGGAATTGGAGCGTCTTGTAAAGGATGTCATGGCGAAATCCTGCTGTTTCGAGGATACTATAGAAATTATATCCAAACATCTTGGCGTTTCAGGAAACAGGCATGTTCTTGGCGATCTCTTCAGCGTCAGGGCTTCGGCGCTGTCATATTTCCCGGATTTCATGTTCAGGGGGCATGTTACTGCTGCTCCCTCAGGGCTTCGGCCGCCTGACATCGGGGACGAAAGACTCGATAATCCCCATGGTGCAGATGATTCCGCCGACCGCGAGCGGGTCAGTGTGCTTAGCGCCGATGACAAGCCTGGTTCGGCAGGCGGAAGGGATGAAGACCGCGAAGATGCCGAGATTCGCTCATTCTCTTACGACGAGTGGAACCATCACGAGAACGACTACTACGAGAACTGGTGTACCCTCAGGGAGAGGAGGCTCAAGGCGACGGCCCAGTGCAGTATTCCCGAGCAGTACGAGAGGCTTGCCGTGATCGCGCGGCGGCTTTTCGAGTCGCTGAGGCCGGACAACCCAGCGAAGTTGAAAAGACTACCAGAGGGGGACAACATAAACGTTGACCATTTCACCGACTTCATGTCGCACAGAAAGGCGAAGATATGGCAGCAGCCGCGGTTCTACGAGAAGACATCGATAAGGAGGAGGGACATAAGCGTGGCATTGCTGATAGATTTCAGCGGCTCCACGGCGGACGACGTGACAGGCGGCGAGAAGGTGATTGACCTCGAGAAGGTTTCGGCCTATATTCTTGGTGAGGGTCTTTCGGGCTCGGGCGATCCTTTCGGTGTATTCGGGTTCAACGGAAATGGCCGGGAGAAATCGGACTTTTTCGTGATCAAGGACTTTGAGGACTCATGGAGCCCCGAGACGCGGTGTTCGATATTCGGTGCCCGCCCGGCGGCATCAACGAGGATCGGGGTTGCCCTAAGGCATGCCGGGAGCAAGCTTGGCAGAATGCCTGCAAGGAGGAAGCTGATGATACTGATCACGGATGGAAGACCCATGGACACAGGCTATGACCCTGGCAGCGGGTACGCCCAGAACGATGTACGCAAGGCTGTCGAGGAAAACATGGTCAATGGCATCGACACGTTCTGCATCTCGACCCGGGAGAACCCGTTCGAGGATCTCGATCTGATGTTCCCGTTGTCGAGGTATGTAGTGGTCAGCGGGATGGAGCAGCTCCCGAGTTTGTTGCCGAAATTTTATCTGAGGCTGACGAGATGAGTGTTTTGACTCTAAGGATATTATGTGTGGTTGACAACAGCGCTTCCGGCGGGCTTCTCGGGGAGCACGGCTTGTCGTTTCTTGTCGAGTCGGGCGGCAAAAGGATGCTTTTTGACTGCGGCGCAGGCGGTGCCCTCGCGCACAACGCAAGATGCCTTGGTGTCCGAGAGGGGTCTCTCGATGCCCTGGTGTTGAGCCATGGGCACCATGACCATACCGGCGGGCTGGAGCACGCGCTCGAGTTGCTCGCAAATGACGGCAGGATTGTGTTCCATCCCGCAGCGCTGAAGCCGAAGTACAGCAGCAAGGGCGGCATGCACTACATCGGGATCTCAGATGCCTGCAGGGAACGCCTGATGTCTTGCGGTTTGGCCAAGACTGCCACGAAATCGCCTGTGGAGCTATGGGAGGGGATTACAACCAGCGGGGAGATACCAAGGGTATTCCCCGAGGAGAAGGGGAGCGGTAATTTTTTCTCCGATTATGAGGGGCAAGTCCCTGACACCTTGCCCGACGATCTCTCGCTTTTCATCCCCACCAAAAAGGGAGTTGTAATCCTGTCAGGCTGCTGCCACGCTGGAATGGCAAACACCATGGAGCACGCAGCAAAAATGTTCGGCGTGGAAAAGATTCATGCCTTCATAGGCGGGACACACCTGAGCGATGCTGACGATGAGCGTCTGGCTTTCAGCGCGGGCGCTTTGCGCAGCTACGGCATCGAGCTCTTCGCCCCCTGCCATTGCACAGGCGATGCCGCCAAGTCCATCCTGCAATCCGAACTTCCAGACATATTCCACAGATGTGCCGCAGGGATCCTCGTTTTTTCTAGTGGCTCCGTTATAGATCCACGGCACACTGCGGCAACTGCTTTATTTAGGTTGAAGGCGAAGCCTGAAATCGCTGAAAGAGCTTTCTGAACACGGCGATGAACTCCTGGTTTCCTTTTGGGCCTTTGATGGGTGAGGGGATGAGGTCGAGGAATGTCAGGCTGGCTTGATTTTCGGCGCAATGGACGACTTTCTCGACGGTTTTGCGGTGGACTTCGGGGTCTTTTACAACGCCGCCTTTGCCGACATCCGATATTTCTGCCTCGAACTGTGGCTTTACGAGGATGAACGCCCATCCGTCGGGCTTGAGGAGTGCCGTTGCCTGGGGGATCAGCAGAGTTGCTGAGATGAATGAGACATCCATGGTGATGATGTCGACTTGTTCTGGCACGGAGGAGCTGTCGATGTGGCGGGCATTGGTCTTTTCCAGGCAGACGACCCTCGGGTCGTCTCGGAGTTTTTGGTGCAGCTGTCCCCTGCCGGAGTCGATGGCATAGGCTTTTGCCAGCCCTCTTTGCAGCATCAGGTCGGTGAAGCCGCCTGTGGATGCGCCGATGTCCATGGCGCTGAGTCCGTTGAGGTCCGGGAGATGTTTGTCCAGTGCGGGGATCAGCTTGAGCGCCCCGCGGCTGACGTAGGGGTCGGGGGAATGCAGGATGAATTTTGTGTCGCAGGGGAACTTGTCGGATGGTTTCGACACGACGTGGTCGTCACCGACGCGGACCTTGCCGGCGAGTATCAGGGTCCTGGCCTTCTCGCGACTTTCGCATAGTTTGCTTGCGGCGAGAAGTATATCTGCCCTGTCTCTGGTTGTCCCGCCCTTGTCATTCATGCCGGCATCACTTTTCGTTCACAGTTCACGGTTCACAGTTCACGGTTCACAGTTCACGGTTCACAGTTCACGGTTCACAGTTCAGGGTTCACAGTTCAGGGTTCACAGTTCAGGGTTCACAGTTCACGGTTCACAGTTCAGGGTTCACAGTTCACGGTTCACAGTTCACGGTTCACAGTTCACGGTTCACAGTTCAGGGTTCACAGTTCAGGGTTCACAGTTCACGGTTCACAGTTCACGGTTCACAGTTCAGGGTTCACAGTTCACGGTTCACGGTTCACGGTTCACGGTTCACGGTTTTCCTGAAACCTGGAGACACTTCGCGGGCGTTCAGTCTTCTTTCCCCTCCCAGCAGTATGTGCAGATTTTTTCCTTCGGCAGCCCGATCGAGGCGACAAGGTCCCCGAGGATCTGGAACCTGAGAGAATCGAGATGCAGCTCCTTGCATATGGAGTCGAGCATTTTCTGGTAGTTCTCGGTTTCGGTCTCCGCGAATTTCTTGGGATCCAGCTCGGAATTGCCTGATATCTTGTGCATGGCACGCCTTGCCGCGAGATCGAACTCGGAACGCGACCTGGAGAAGTTGAGGAACTTGCAGCCGTAGATCAAAGGCGGGCATGCTGCACGCATGTGGATCTCTCGGGCGCCGACTGAGCGAAGCCTTTTGATGGTGTCCTTCAACTGGGTCCCGCGGACTATGGAATCCTCGCAGAAGAGTATCCGCTTGCCCCTGATCAAATCCTCTATGGGTATAAGCTTCATCCGTGCGACCTGATCCCTTATGCTCTGGTCTGTAGGCATAAAGCTCCGGGGCCATGTCGGGGTGTATTTGACAAATGGGCGCTGAAGAGGCACCTCGGCCTCGTTCGCGTAGCCTATGGCATGCCCCGTGCCCGAGTCGGGGATGCCGGCCACGGCGTCTATCTCAAGATTGTCACGTCTGGCAAGGCATGCCCCGCAACGGTTTCTGACGATCTCGCTGTTGATTCCCTCGTAGCAGGATGCAGGATAGCCGAAATAGACCCACAGGAACGCGCATATCTGCATCTTGTCTGACGGAGGTTTTTTTGTCTCGATTCCATCTTCTGAAAGGAGGACGATCTCCCCTGGGCCGAGGTATCTCTCTATCTCGTAGTCCAGATTAGGGAAGGCGCAGGTCTCCATTGTCACCGAGAATCCGTTTTTTTTGCGTCCGGTGATCAGCGGCGTCCTGCCGAGCCTGTCGCGGGCGGCATATATGCCGTCCTGGGTCATAATCAGTATCGAGCAGGAGCCCTGGATAAGCTCCATTGCCGATGCCAGTCCCTCAGTGAAGCTGCCCTGCTGGTTGATCAGAGTTGCCACCAGCTCCGTGGGGTTGATCTCGTTCCTGCTCATCTCCGAGAAGTGCGTCTTCCACGACTTCAAGGCCTTGGAGGCGAGCTGTTCGAGGTTGTTTATCCTGCCGACTGTCACGATGGCATAGTTGCCCAAGTGTGATCCTATGATCAGAGGCTGGTCTTCGAAGTCGCTTATGACCCCTATGCCTTTTTTGCCTGAAAGCTGCCTGACGTCATCCTCGAACTTCGACCTGAACTGCGCATTGCTGATGTCGTGGATATATCTTGTTATTCCTTGATTTCCCCACACGGCCATCCCGCCGCGCCTTGTCCCGAGATGGGAATGGTAGTCCGTGCCGAAAAAAAGATCGTTGACGCAGTCCTTGCCCTCAACAACACCGAAGAAACCGCCCATGACATCCTCCAAGAATAAATAACGACTGAAGCCCTGCCGAAGCCCCGATTATCAAGAAAACAGCCACCGCCTCTTTTTGGCACGTGCCCGGAAGTGCGGCAGACAAGCCGATATAAATCTAGCTTGGGACTGGCGGCGTGCAATCCGATATTCGCAAAAAAACGAAAAAAAACGGCTGAGGCAAGAGGCTTGCCCCGGGGGAAGTCTGTGTGTTCAAGACGGAGCTGTGGCCTCGGGTCTTCAGAACGTCCGGTGCATAAGCTCGCAGTAGTATTGGATGTTTTCCCACTTCGCGTCGGGCGCAATGCGGTGGTCGGGGCATGGGATGAAGCCTCCGAGCTCCACCAGCGGCTTGAGCCTCTCGACCTCTTGCTCGACGGCCTTGTAGTCCTTCGCGAATACCTTCTTGTCCATCCCCCCGACACCACGCATCTCGCGCCCGTAGGTCTCGCGCCAAGGCTTTATGCTGGCATGCCACGTGCCCACCTCGATGGGGAACATGATATTCACACCGTTTGCAATCCATGTGGGGATCAGCGAGTCTATCATCCCGTCGCAGTCGAGAAACGAGAAATTTGTCCCATGCTCTTTGAGAAGTGACGACAGCATGGCATACCTCGGGCCGCATTTCTCTTCGAAGACCGAAGGAATCACCAGAGGCCCGTTCTTGAAGCATATGTCCTCCCAGTAGGAGCCCATGTCAAAACGGATGCCAGTGGCCAGGATCTTCTCCACACAGCGGTATATCAGGTTGAAATGTGTCTCTATTATCTCGTCGAGGAGTGCCTCGTCGTCAACATAGATATAGCTCAACCCTTCCACGCCTACCCAGTTTCTGATGGTTCCTATCATGCTGCCGCAGAAGATCGACAGTGGCAGCTCAGAACTTTCGTTCTTCATCTCTTCTATTCGCTGGAGGTCTATCCTTTTTTCATTGGACTGCAGGCGTGGCAGATAATGCTCCTCCCAAGACTTTCTGTCCTTCAGGAGATGGTCAATCTCCGCCGGTATGGATCCAGCCCCGGGCATCTGAAGGACGATCACCCCATCCGCATTGCGGACTTTTCTGGCCCCGTCCGGGAGCTCCTCGACCACCTCGGGCTCGAATGCCGGGATGAAGCCGTAGTTACCACCGATCCCCCTGCCGGGCCAGCCGAAATCGAAGCCAAGCCTCTCCATCACCGAAGGCGGCGGATTGCCCCCGGTATGCCCACTGGCCTCCTCTTCAGAGACATGCCCGTCATCAACCCATTTCTGCAAAGTCTCGTTCCAGAGACCGAAATGCACCACTGGCATAAGGTCATAGTCCTCGTAGTTTAGAATCGCCATCACTCGTTCACGATGATTCATGATCGCATCTCCTTGCACTTGTTTTAAAATAATGATATAGTATCCAGCGTTTTATAGCTTAAGTCAATGGAAATATATAGCTTATCGTTGTACTATAATAAGATTATGCGAAGAAAAGAGAAGATCAAGAGAGTCAGTCCTGAGGATGTGGTGCCCGAGATACACCACTCGAGTTATTTCAAGCTGGGGTGTGTCACGGAATGGGGGCCGAGGATTATCCCTGACTACGAGCTTATATACATTGTGGCGGGGAGGTTTTCTTATTCCGGTGGGGAGGAATCTGAAAAAAGGGTTCTTCTGGAGGGTGATGTGCTGTGCATCCCGCCGGGTGTGATGCATGTCTTCAGATGTGAAGGTCATGCTGCATACGGGGCGATCATATCGTGCATTCATTTCGAGCTTATCGAGAGGGCATCGAGGCTGTCATGCGATTATATCCCCGATCCGGAGCCTCAGCTCGTGACCCCGACCTCAGGTGATCATACGATCCAGCAGCTTTTCAGGAACTTCAGTGTTGCGGCGGCTCGTTCCAGCATCTTCAGGGATAGCCTGTTGAAAAATATCTTCAGGGAGCTTTGGCTCAGGTTGTCGGAGTGCTGGCTCGGAGAAAACCGCAATGTCAACATCAGAGCCAGGGAGATGCTTGCATTCATCGAGTCGCGTATCCCTGGAAGAGTCGGCAGAAGAGAGGTTTCAAAGGCCTTCCACCTTTCCCCGGAGCACGTGAACACCATCTTCAAGTCGCAGCTTGGAACAACCCCCACGCAGGTTGCGAACCGCGCAAGGGTCAACCTCGCGTGCCGTCTGTTGCTGGAGGAAGGCCTTAGCATCAAGGAAACCGCCGAGAAGGCTGGATTCTCAGATCTTTTTTACTTCAGCAAGGTATTCAAGAAAGTCATGGGGTTCTCTCCCAGGCATTTCCGCCGGAAATAGTGCGCCGGCACATATTCAGCAATCCACGTTCGTTCGGAAACAGAAGAAATGACTTTCGCAGAGGCGCAAAGGCGCAGAGAAATCCGGGAATGAAGTCTGCGGAATCCGCGTGGCGGTGGTTCCAAAGCACAGGAAAAGACGTGTCCCGCAAATCAGCGAATCAGACACAATGGTCTTTCCCCTCCGCGCCTCTGCGGGATAAACAGAACAGGAATTTTAACCAATGGGTGGTGTGGACGCTCGTCCCTCGCGCCGCACACCCACACGTCAGGGGTCAGCACTGGAGTGTCTTCGAGTGTCTCAGCCACGACCCTGACGTGGTTTACGGAACATCTACTTGCGCCAGCATCAACTGTCCTCCGACATGAGGCTTGCCACGACACGGAAATCCTCCAGGGTAGTCACATCTCCTGAGATCTCATCAGCGCCTGCGGCGACCTGCTTGAGGAGACGACGCATGATTTTGCCGGAACGAGTCTTGGGGAGGGCCTGGGTGAAACGGACCTCCTCTGGTCTGGCGATCGGGCCCAGGTCCTTGGCCACTCGTCTACGCAAATCCTCCTTGAGCTCGGGCGACGGTGACACGCCCTGTTTGAGAGTGACGAAAACCACTATGACGAACTCCTTGATGTCATCAGGACGCCCCACTGCGGCAGCCTCGGCCACTGCGGGATGTGCAACCAAGGCGCTCTCGACTTCCGCCGTCCCGATACGGTGACCGGAGACCTTCAGGACATCGTCTATCCGACCCACAATCCAGAAATAGCCGTCGGCGTCCCTCCTTGCACCGTCACCAGTGAAATAATATCCCTGACGCTCCGACCAGTAAGTGCCCACGTAGCGGCTCTTGTCGCCCCATACACCCCTGCACATGCTGGGCCAAGGCTTTTCGATGAAGAGTCTGCCGCCGGCATTCGGCGCCGACTCCTTGAGGTGGTCGTCAAGGACAGAGGTTTTGACCCCATAGAAGGGCAATCCGGCGGAACCCGGCCTTGCGGGCATAGCCCCGGGAAATGTGGAGATCATGATGCAGCCTGTCTCGGTCTGCCACCATGTGTCAACGATGGGGCACCTTCCTCCGCCGATATTCTCGTGATACCATTTCCATGCCTGCGGGTTGATTGGTTCTCCGACAGTCCCCAGCAGCCGCAGAGAGGACAGGTCATGTTTTTTTGGGAAGCTGTCGCCCCACTGCATGAAGCTTCTTATCGCAGTCGGAGCAGTATAAAGTATCGTTGCCTTGTGGCGTTCGATGATGTCCCAGAACCGGTCCTTGTCCGGATAGTTCGGCGCCCCCTCGTAAATCAATACCGTCGCGCCGTTCGCAAGCGGCCCGTATACCACATAGCTATGCCCCGTTATCCAGCCTATGTCCGCAGTGCACCAGTAGATGTCATCATCCTTGATGTCGAAATAGTGACGGAAGGTCATTGAAGCCCCAAGCAGGTACCCTGCGGTACTGTGGTAGATGCCTTTGGGCTTGCCCGTCGAGCCACTGGTGTAGAGTATGAAAAGTATGTCTTCCGAGTCCATTTCCTCGGCGGGGCATTCGGAGGATGCCCCGGCAAGCAGATCATGCCACCAGACATCCCTTCCGGGAAGCATCTCGACCTCTTGCCCTGTTCTCTTGAGGACAACGACATTTTCAATTTCGGGGGAGGCCGGGGATTTGGCCGAAGATATTATGCCCAGAGCCTCGTCGACAGCTTTTTTGAGCGGGACAACCTCGCCTCTGCGATACCCTCCATCGGCAGTGATGATCACCGACGCGCGGCAATCCGAGGTCCTTTCGGCGATGGCCTGCGCGCTGAACCCCCCAAAGACGACGGAGTGTATCATTCCGATTCTGGCGCAGGCCAGCATTGCGATGGCGGCCTCGGGCACCATCGGCATGTAGATTATGGCCCTGTCGCCCTTGGAGCACCCGAGCGACTTGAGTCCGTTTGCCAGACGGCATACATCCTCGTGAAGGCGCTTGTAGGTGATTCTGCGTATTTCCGGAGTGCCTTCCTTGCCGACAGGCTCTCCCTCCCATATTATCGCTGCCTTGTCCTCCCTGGGTGTGCCCAGATGACGGTCGAGGCAGTTTTCCGACACATTCAACCTGCCTCCGGCAAACCATGTCGCGTCAGGAGGGTTCCAGTCAAGGACGTTGTCCCATTTTTTCCTCCAGAAAAGATTCTTGGCAGCTTGTTCGGCGAAAAAAGCCTCCGGATCATCGATGGAAGACTTGTAGTTCTTCTTGTACTCATCGAGTGAAGATACGCGGGATCGGGCGACGAAATCAGCGGACGGGGCGAATTCCTCTGATCTGCCGCTGCTGCACTCGAACTGGTTCGAGGGGTCGCATATCAACATCTCCAGGCCCGAGGCCTGAACCACCTTTTTGACAAAAGGATTCACCGAGGTGAGCTTGAAATCACCGCGTGGGACAAGTTTGGCGGCTTTGAGCACGATTCTCAGGAAGAGAGAGGAGATGTATTCAGTCTTGGACATGTCGAACACGACTTTCATCTTCCTGCCGCCGCCCTCGGCCTGAGCCTTTTTTATATCCTCCTGGATATTTGCATCCATCCCGAGGCAAGCATCGCTTTCATATCTGCCCTCGAAGGAGAATGTCAACACTCCTTCCGTCATGTCTGCCGATAAAATATAACTCATATATACCCTCCTTAAATCGTCCCGGAACAACCGGGATCACGTGAATATTGAACCACTCAAACCTGAAAATACTTTTTTAAGATAGACACCCGAGGCAGAATATCAACCACATATTTATAGATTGCATGCCGTGCCGGCAAGAATGACGCTCTGTCCTTGCAAAAGATTAACAAACATTTAACCCTTCGGGTTGTTGCATTGCACCATGTCTCCATCCTCATTTTAAGTTTGCAGTAGTTACTGCAGTGTCACTCAAAATAAGAATAGATCCACGGCACACTGCAGCGACTGCTTTATTTAGGTTTAACCCAAGAGCCAATTTCAAAACTACCCATGGCCGTGCGGCCTGCTATTTTGGGTGCGAGGCCACGCCGATGCGGAAGCTGGCATACCTGCCTGGTCTGTCCTGACCGCTCCGGCGTGGCATTCGCGCCAAAAGAGATTGCCGCCCAAAGGATTGGGGTGGAGGGACGGCATGCACCACGGCGAAATGGCGGGCACAGACAGCTTCGGGTATGCACCAGCCATTTCGCCGCACCGTCTGCCGCGACTGCGTTCCCAACGCGGTTCACGCGGAGTTTTGGAATTGGCTCTATTTGCAAAAAGAAATGGTTTTTTCCGTAAGTCGTGATATTTTCCTTGTATTGGCTCATGGGGGGGGTGATTATTGAGTGTAGCTATTGAAGCGTTTGATGTCAAGGTTTTTCAGACAGGCGAGGCGATGACGTGATGATCAGCATGAAATGCTCGGGCTGCCAGGGGGAGATAAGCATAGAGCGGCAGTATGTGGGTGAAATGATACAATGTCCCCACTGCGGCGCGCTGCAGATTGTGCCTAACCAGCTACTCGATGTTGGGAGTGAATACAACGGTTATGTCGTGCAAAGGGTTATCTCGGCTTCGGTGCTCTGGACAGCCTACGAGGTGGTTGCTCAGGCTGACAAACTTGCGTTGCACATACCCACCAGTTTCTTTCTGAAAAGGGTTTCGGACATACCTTCATTTGCCGACGCGGTGATCTACGGCAGCTCTTTCAACCGGCCCGAGCTGCCGTCGCTGGTATCCCACAGCCTTTCCCAAGATGTTTTTTTTGTCTTCGATTACCAGGCCGATGCCGTCAAGCTCACTTCGCTGATAAAGCAAAGGCCGATGGACTTATACAGCGCCTTGCAGGTGACCCGCAATATCGCGGTCTGCCTGAAGTCTCTCTGGGACGAATATGGTGTGCTGCACCAGTGCCTTATCCCTGACAACATCTGGATCACCCCGGGACTTGGCATCAGGATAGCGAACACCGGTTTGTCTTCACATCTCCTTGCAGACAGGCAGCTTCTCGAGTCGGGATTCAACATATGGGATTACCATTACATAAGCCCGGAGTTTATGAACGAGGGTTTAGCCGACACCCCGTCATGCGACATATACTCATTGGGTGCGGTGCTTTTCTATCTTTGCACCGGGAGGCATCCAAACGAGGGGGTTGCTCCAGAACATGTTGCCTCGACACCGGCTCCTTTACTTTCAGAATTCCTGCCCGAGGCTCCTACGGGAATGTCAGTGCTTCTGCAGCTTCTGATGTCGCCGGACATATCCTCTCGACCAGCATCCTGGGGCGAGGTGATCAAACATATTGACCTGCTGCTTGCCAGCCATGTCCAGCCTTCGAGTGTGCCGTTCAATCTGTCCTCATTCTCCCTGATGACCGACCACCACCGGCCTGTAGGCATGAGTCCCGGTGACCTGACCCAGTCAATAAATCGCGCGGCAGCAGTGGACTCCGCCGGCGGCAAAGGCAAGGCTTCCACACTCAAGACCATCAAGCCTATATCCAAGTCCAGCCTATCCACAATGAACAAGAAATGGGACAAGAACCCCAAGATCAAGCCTGTCGGGATGCATCGTGGGAGCCCGGAAGATGAGAAACCTTGCCCGACCAAAAAAAAGAACAACAACACCCCGGTAGTGATGGCGCTTTCCATAGCCGCACTGGTCGCGGCCAGTGTCGTGGCTGTTTTGGTCATCAACGCGAGCAAGGCGAAAACCAAGGTGTCGAAAACTGCCGCCAGGCCTGCGGCGGAAACCGGCATGTCGGACTCGGAGTTGGCTTACACCAGACAGCTCGAGCTGCTCAGGAAGCAAGGGATCGACCCCGCTTCTCTGGGGGAGAAGCAGACAAAGGCTCCAGAATCGCCGGTTTCCAGTAAGGCGTCAGAGGCTCGGCCGAGGACTCGCCCGGCATTTTCCCCCGACTCGCCTGAGGATGTCGTCTCCATGTTGAAAAAGAAGATAAAACCGATGCTCATGGCGGAGAAATATGACAGGGCCATCAAAGTTTTGGTCGAGTATGACGGCGAGCTTGCCGAGGAGTCCAGGCCCAGGCGGATGGCCATTGCTGAAGAGATTAGGGCAAGGATCAAGGAGCTTCGGACGACTGATGCCGCAGCGGAACGTCCTGCGGAGCCTGTCTCCGAGGACGACCTGCGCAGGCTGGCATCACGGGTCGCGCCATTGCTTTTCAGCGGGCAGGTGTTGGGGGCCCAACAGATGATCGAAGCAGCCGCCGTCACAGCAGAAGGGAACATCAAGGAAAACCTCGATGACTGGCTGGCACAGATAGCATCATTCGAGAGACTCAAGCCCCTGCTTGACGGGGAGGTCAGGGCTGACCCCGTCATCAGCAACGAGGATAACAAGCAGTTGACCGAGCTACATTCAAGAGCGAAGTGCAACTTCATGTAGTTGATTAACATTGTCAATTGGTATATCTTTATTAATTGACAAAAATTA
>JAFGFR010000058.1 GCA_016930955.1 Victivallales bacterium
AAAAAGGTGAAAGCTCAGTTAGACTTAAAGCCTTGTATACAAATATGTTAACTTACATTTTTGAGATTTAACTGCTTCATTTAGGTTGAACCGTGTGGGGAGCGCAAGCGTGCCATAGGTTGCGGCAAAATGCCGCCATCTCAACTTCATCGAGGGATGGTTATCTGACCCTATGCGGGGTGTTTTGTCTCTTCCGAGGGTTTTGGTGTCTTGTCCTGTGTTTTGGAGGAAATGGTCAGGGTGTAGACTGCCGGCGAGAGCAGGACGGCAGTAATGTAGGCCGCCGTCACACCGGAGGTGATCGTGAGGCCTACGCTCCGGAGTGCCGGGTGTGATGCCCAAAGCAAAGCGGAGGCCCCCACTAGAGTTGACAATGCCGATATGGACAATGCATAGAGTGCCGACATGGAGAACGCCGGGTCGCGTTTGTCGCACGACGATACGACAAAAATACCATAGTCTATAGCCAGACCGACGACGACTATACATGCCACGAGCGAGACGGCGTTGAGCTTCAACCCACAAACGGCGAAAGCCGGCCATACCGCGAGTGTGGCGAAAAGCACCGGCAACAAGGCGACGAGGGTTTTGGAAAGTCTTTTCAGGCACAAGAACGCGAGGGCACAGACGCAGAACACCGCGATCACGGCGATTTTTGCCGCGTCGTCCATGATTTTTTCGGAGATGTAGCTCCCGAACATTGACGGCGATATGACCATAGCTCCCGGGGTGTCCTCCAACATCTTTGCGACCTGTTTGACAGCCTCCTCGTCGTCGTCGAAGAAAGCGTTCATCACAACTTCCGAGCCGTCGGTAAAGATAAAGCGACGAGTCAGAATCGCAAAGTCGGGATTTCCGACCAGATCTTCCGAGAAGTCGTGTTTGTACAAGTTCTGGAAGAAAGGCTCGAATGCCGTATGGCTGAAACCGTATTTCTCGCCGGCCTTTGCCAGATTGCCGCGAAGTTCACAGGCCTTGCCGCCGCGCCAGAACTCGTCCCATGCGCTGGCGTTCGCCTCCCTTGTCGGCAAGGAGGGCCACAGCAAGGACAGCGAGTCGAATCCGGGCACTCCGGCGGCCTTCGCAGATTTGGCAAGGAGGTCGTGCCTGATATGGAGGTCCTCGACATTCTCACCCGAGATTGTTGCTGCGGCTCTGGACATCTCGCCCCAGACTGTGGCGAAAGCGGTCTTGTCACTCCGCAGTTCGTCGCTCAAACCGTCAAGCTGCCTGATATCCTTCTCGAAGTTGGAAAACATTGCCACAACAATCGCCACAGATGCAATCAGAGCGCCTGCCAAAACAGCTTTCGAGTAATATTCCCTGCTGCGCGTCGGGAACCTCGAGGCAATTCTTGGCATCCACGTCTTGACCCTGCGGTTTTTCGGCAGCAGCGAAGGCAGGCATATCATTGAGAACAACAGCGAGAATACCAGGCCGCATGTTGAAGCGAAGGCAAGCTGGCGGTATCCCGGCGTGCCGGAAAGCAGAAACGCCCAGAATACACCTAACGTCGTCAGCGCGCTGAACACCAACGGACGCCTGATCGCCTGCAAAGCCTTTTCCCTTGCCTCGCCTTCGTGCAGCGACGACGCGACATACACGTGGAGACCGTAGTCCAGGGCGATCCCCACCACTGTGGTCCCCAGTCCGAGTATTATGGCCGACGGCCTCTCGAAGAAAAGCATTGTCAGCCCGATGGCGCACTGCACGCCGGCCACGGGTATTACAAAAATGACAATCGCCATCCAATCCCTGAAAAAAATGAGGAAAAGTAAAAGAAAGCCCATTCCCGCAACGAACATGGTAACCATGATATCGTGCTTGAGCAGCCTCTGATTGTCCATTGCATGCCTGTGCCCGGAAAGCGCCACGCACAAGATGTCGTGCCCCCGGGAAATTCGTGCGATGTCTTCATCAAGTCGGGAATAAAGAGCCTCCGCCGCATCGGCATCGGTGACGGGGATAGAGGTCTCGACGACCAGCAGCATGCTCGAGTGCTCGCCGTTCCACAGCCTGGAGTCCCGAATCTCCATTCTGAACCCCGATTCTTGGCCTAGGCGCTGTAGTCTGTTCAAGGGTATCTCGTGCAGGTTTAAAGGGTCTGCCGCGATTATTTTCTGCTGGAAGATGCCCCCCGGCCGCAACAGGGCATCATAGTGGCCGCGCATGATTTGTTCCAGGCGGGAAAGCCCGATCCTGCCGGCTACATCATTTAGGTCAGATCCGTCCAAAGTCTGGGCGATGCCCTTGAAAAGCACCCTGCCTGCTGCGAGAGCTTCCTCGGGCTCGAAACGCGAAGCAACCCGCCTGACACCGGGATAGCAGGCGATTTTGTCGGCGAGTCGGTCTGCGAAATTCGCAAGCTCGCCAAATCCCTCCTTGCCTCCCGGCGAACTTAGGGATATCGCCACCAAATTGCCCAGCTGCGAATCTCGCAGGAAATTCAAATGCCCGCTTATCCACTCGTCATCGGGGAGCAGGACACTGATGTCGGTATCTATTTTATGTTTACACAACATAACAGGAATGGAGCATACAAGGACTGTCAGCGTGAGCAACGTGGCGAATATCTTTCTTTGGAGTGCCGCCATAAGATCAGTTCCGGGGGAGGAACTCTGATTTTTTTATCCCGAAGGTCTTCAGTTTTCGGTACAGGCTGGCCTGCCCGATCTCCAGAATTTTGCTCGCCTTCACCACGTTGCCCCGGGTTTCCTGCAAGGCAGCCTTGATCATTTCGACCTCCACTTTCCACAAGGGCTTCACCCGGTAGGGCAAGCTCGAGTCCCCATCTCCGCCACCGAAATGCTGAGGAAGCGTCTCATGAACCACAGGTGCCGCCATGATCTCCTCTGGGAGGAAGGATTCCTCGACCACGGCACCCTCACGCAGGACGACGATCCTCTCGAGGATGTTCTCGAGCTCCCTTACGTTCCCCGGCCAGTCGTATGAGCACAGCCTCCTCAGGGCACCGGGCGAGAACTCGTAGAAATACTTGGAATATTTCTCCGTAAAGACGTGGAGGAAGTGAGCGCAGAGCAGCGGGATGTCCTGCCTCCGCTCGGAAAGCGGGGGTATCCCGATGGGCACCACGTTTAGCCTGTAATACAAATCCTCCCTGAAATTCCCCTTCTTCACCTCCTCGAAGGGGTTCTTGTTCGTCGCGCATATTATGCGTGCGTTGACCGGTATCTCCTCCTCCCCGCCGACCCGGGTGACCCTTCTCTCCTGGAGCACTCTGAGAAGCTTGACCTGCAAGTCTACCGGAATCTCGCATATCTCGTCAAGGAAAAGCGTGGCATCATTGGCTTGCTCGAACTTGCCCTTCCGGCTCTTGACGGCACCGGTAAAGGCTCCTCTCACATGGCCAAAAAGCTCGCTCTCAAGCAGGTTGGGAGGGATAGCGCCGCAGTTTATCGCCACGAAATGCTTCTGGCTTCGCGAACCATTCTCGTGTATCGCCCTTGCAACCAGTTCCTTGCCTGTCCCGCTCTGCCCCACAATGAAGACTGTGGCATCAGTCTTGCAGACGTTTTGTATCGTCCTGTAAAGTTCCTGCATCGAGGGTGCCGCCCCGATTATCTTCCCCATGGAAGTCCTTTTCTCATTATGAAGGTCGTGCACTTCGCGCCACAGCACCCTCAGCCTCAGTGCCTCGAAGACGGCCTCCACCAGCACATCAGCGGCGAAAGGCTCGCACAGGAAGTTGTCGGCCCCGTTGCGCAAGGCTCCAACCATGACGTTGCAGTGCTCGGAAGTCGAGGTGACAATTATCGGGGCCTCCGTGCTTCGCTGGATGTAGCTCACATATGAAATGAAGTCATCAAACTTGTCGCTATGCTCGATTATGACGATGTCTGGCGACCCGTTCTCCAGAAATGCAGATAACCCGGAAGGTGTCGAGAGATGCACGCACTCGAGCTTGGGATAGACACCCATCTCCCTGTCTATCATCCCCGAGTTCCTGTCACCTATGTGAAGGACTAGGGCGTTTCCCTTGCTCTTCCTCTTTATCATTGCCTCCGCTCGCCTGATTTGATCCAAACAAGTCTGGATTTATGGACTTTATGTTGCTGCCACCAGTCTCTTGAGTATTATCGCATCGCGGACGGGTGAAATCAACCGTATATGCCGAAAACTTGAACTTTTTCCCCTGTTTTCACACTTTCGTGCTCAGGACAGGGCAGTGACTGGCACAGAACATGCTGAACTGAATTGCTGGGTTAAAAGTTCTGGAGGCGCGCTGGAGGCAGAGTCATGGGGAGTGCTTGGAGAGCAACTTGGCAGGCCCCAGAGTCTGCAGAGCTTGAAAACCGCAATGCAGGTGGTATATTCTGCACGTGCGCAAACATTTGAAGACGTTTTTTATGAAAATTGTTTGAAAAGAGTGTATTTGCGGGCTATGTTTCTCGCTTGTCACTGTTGTTTTTGTTGACCAGGCAGTGCGTAACAGGGAATAATTGAGGCTGTCAGGCAATATGTTCGGTTCTTCAGGGTTGCCGTTCGGACCCGGTAGTCCTTGCGGTGTGGATTATAGCGATATTAAGGAGGCAAGAAGATGATCCGTGACAGCAAAAGTCTGATTTTTTTGAGTTTTCTGGCTTTCGCCCTTGTCGGCGAGACTATGGCTCAAGCCGTGACATACTTCGAAAATGTCGACGTCTTCGCCAGCGTGGTGTACAATCCAGAATTCAATCCGTCCAACGTCAAGTCGGTTTCAATAAAAAAGCTGCTTCAGTGGATACAGATCGATCTGGAGTACACGACTGTGGCGAGATTTGACAAGGGCACTCAGGATGTCGCGTGGCTGGAAAATGTCGTCATAAAATACGACGTGCTTTTGCCTGATGTTCCGAGGAAGCCTCGTGTGGTGCTCTCCGGCAAAGTCGATTACTGGGCAATCCCTCTCGACGGCGACAAGCATTATGCCCAGGCCTTCATCCACCCTCACATACTCAAGAGATACGTCCCCGACTTGAAGCTTAATAGATCCTCTATGAAAGACCTAAGAATTTTGGTCACGTTCGAGCTCAACGAGTCTCCGGTGGGGCATGGCTTCATGAAGCTCAGGTCGTCGTCGACCCTCGCGGAGATCGGCGGGGAAGTCAAGCGGGCGAATGCATTACCCAGCACTCTCAAGGTCAGAGATGCCATTTTCAACAGGAACGAAACCCCATGGGGGGTCATCAATCTCAGCCACTACGAGCTGATAAAAAGGAAGTGACTCTCGTGAGACGGGGCACTTGAATATCTTATGGCCAAGATCGATTCAATAATTGCGATAGACATTGGTGCTTGCAGCCTGAAAGTGGCGAGTTTGACCTATCCCCAGTCCGGGGGGATGATACTCGAGAACTTCTCTTTTATGGAGTTCGGCGGCGATCTGAAGGAGGACGAGTACAGGATCGCCTTCCGTGAGGCCTTGCGTTCCTGCATGGCGGGGGGCAGCTTCAACGCCCGCGATGTCTATCTTTCTTTTTCCGGGCAGTCTGCTTTCGTCCGTTTCGTGAAGTTGCCCCCGCTCGGGGACGAGGAGGGCAGGGTGAAGCAGGTTGTCGAGTACGAGGCAAAGCAGAACGTCCCCTACCCCATAGAGGAAGTGATCTGGGATTACCAGCTTATCGGCGGAGCCGAGGGCGAGACCGAGATAGAGACGATGTTCGTCGTTGTCAAGAACGAGATTATAGACGATTTCACTTCGGCTATCGAGTCCATTGGCAAAGAGACAATGTTGATTGACGTTGCCCCGACAGCGGCCTATAATGCGGCCAGGGCGAACGGCATCGGCGAGGACGACTGTGCGATGATCCTTAACATCGGCGGGAGGTGTTCGAGCCTGGTCTTCATAGACAGCGGCCGGTTTTTTGTCAGGACTATCCCTATCGCCGGGTTTACAGTGACCCAGCAGATAAGCAAGGAGTTCGGCATTCCATTCCAGGATGCCGAGGAGCTTAAGAAAAAGCATGGGTTCGTCGCGTTGGGCGGCGCATACGAGGAGCCTGATTCAGAGGTGGCGGCGACGGTGTCTAAGATCGTCAGGAACGTGATGACCAGGCTGCACGGAGAGATTAACCGTTCGATTAATGTTTACAGGTCTCAGCAGAAGGGCTCGAAGCCTGCCAAGCTTTATCTTGCCGGGGGCAGCTCGGTAATGGCCTTCACGCCCAGGTTCTTCTCGGAAAAACTCAAGATCCCCGTCGAGTATTTCAATTTTTTCCAGGTGGTGTCGCTGTCGCCTAATATAGACAAGGAGGCGTTGGCCGAGGTGGCGCACATGTTCTCCGAGGTGATAGGTCTGGGTTTGCGGCATGCCACCGTTTGCCCGATAGAGATAACCCTGATACCAAAATCGCTGAAGTCGGTGCATGAGCTGAGGAAGAAAATCCCGTACTTCTACGCCAGTGCGGCGACGCTGCTGCTGTGTCTCGGGATATTCTGGTGGTCGGTTAGCCGCAACGAGGCGCGTAAACGCGGAATGGTTGAGATGGCAAATAATATTCTTAACCATACCAACCAAATGCTGAATGAGGTGACTTACGCCTTGGGAGAACTAAGTGAAGAGGATAAAAAATATGCCGATGCCAGGGGGATACTGACGAAACGAGAGGTGTGGTTCAAGCTTTTGAACGAGGTACAGAACATGTTGCCCTTCAATATGTGGCTCGTGGAATTCACCCCGTCATCGGAGGGCGGCGAAAGGGTTGAGGAAGCCCCAGCAAAGACCTCCGGCTTCGGTTTCGGCATGATGTTCAGAGATCATACCACAACTGCCAAACCCAAGACCTCTGATATACAGTTTATCAAGATCAAAGGGCATACCCTTGTTCTCGACGACAAGCAGCTGATGGAGAATATTTTCAAGGAGAATGTAGTCAAGTCGCCCTTTTTTTCCGACGACCCGAAAGATGTCTCCACGGACTTCAAGCCCGGCCGAGGCAAGAACAACATTACCGAGTTCACCATGACTCTCAAACTGAAAGAGCCTATAAAGCAGTAATATGGTAATTATCAGAAAAAACATCACTTTGATCGTTGTCTTGGCTGTTACGCTCACAGTTGCCGGGGTGATGATATTCTTCGTCTTCAGGGCAACAAGCGGGATGAAGAAGTCCACCGACGCAGTGGCCGACCTGAGAAATAAGATCAACGTTCTGAATGAGAAATCCCCAGCCCCCCTCAGGGAGAACCTCGAACGCATCCAGAACGACAGCAAGATGATCAAGGAAAAGGTCGAGGAGTTGATTCCTATTTTCGGGACACCCTACATCAAGCCTCTGGAGGCATTTGCCGACAAGCTTGGCGAATCTTCCCAGGATATTAAGAAACGCTGGGCCGAGACATATCGCACAGAAATCGTCCGGGGCAATACGCGCAACCTCATCTTCATGAACTTCCTCAGAACTTTCGACTCGGAGAAGCTCAAGGATGCCCTGGACGTTTTCAGGAAAGATGTCATGGCCAACTCACGCGAGGTCGTCAATGAGGCTACGGTACACGGTTGTTTGATGGAGGCTCTCGGGCTCCCGAGAAAGATGGATGAAATGTCGTGCAAGCTGTTCATACAGAACATGCAGACTGCTGTGGTCGCCTACATGAGGGAGACCGAAGATGAAGGGCAGGTACCCTTTATCTTCCATGATGCCAATGTGGAGAAGCTGTCGTTCGAGAAGTTCGAAACCGCCATGCCGATGCCCAAGGAGGTCCCTTTCATCTTCAAACACTGGAGGATGGTGGACGACCTTTGCGCACGGATAAAGAAATCGGGGATCACATATTTGGAGGTTTTCAAGAGAGACAGTTTTATCGAGGGCTCGCCCCTTCACAGCGACTACATCGTCTTTGAATACACCATGAAGGTCAGGGGGTCTCTCGATTCCATCAGAGCCCTTCTGAACAGCATGATGGAAGCGTACAGGGACAACAAGGTGTATGTAGTCAAGTCAATGTCCTTGACATCCAAAGACGAGGTACCGGGAATTCTTGGCGGCTCGGCCGCCACAGCACCAAGCACTGTCAGGCGTCCTCCGCCGAAACGTTCCCCCGAGGCTGCTTCATTTGAGGAGCCGCAAGAAGAGGCCCCGAAAGATTTCGGCGTGCCAATCCTCGGGATTGACAACACCGTCACAGCAGAAATTAAGTTCGAGTATATTTTACATGTCGGCAACGAAATAAAGGATTAAACACCTTGGGCTTTCTGAGTAAGCATTACGAGAAGATAATACTTGCAGGGTTCCTGCTGGTTTTCATTGTCGCTTTGGTGTACCTCATTGCGGTGTTCAGCCAGTCGATGGAGATCACCGAGAAGGATCTAACTTTAGTGATGCGCCAGGCAGACTACTCGATGAAATTCGATGAGCTCGGTGAAGAGACCGCCGAGGAGGGCAAGAAGCAGTATGCAGCCCTCAAGGATCTTTCAACAGCAAAGACATGGATGGGCTCTGTGAACAGAGACCCTGACAGTCCTGTGTCAACCGACTTTATTCTTCCGATAAAGGCGGCAAGATGCCCCCATTGCGAAAAAATCATCCCCTCGATGTATTTTGAGAGGAAAGACAACTGTCCTCTATGCGGCGGCAAGCTGGAGCAGCTGGCCGAGAGGAAGCCGGATGACATGCTGAAAGATGCAGACGGCGACGGGATGCCTGATGTATTTGAGATCAAGCATGGTCTTAATCCTTCCGACCCGGGCGACAAGATGACAGATCTCGACGGTGACGGGTTCCCGAACTACATCGAGTATCTCGCCGAAACCAGCCCGAGCGACCCGAAATCTCGCCCGCCGCTGGCCGAAAGACTGTCACTGAGAGGAATTAGAAGGAACAGGATCCCCCTACAGCTCGCCAACGTGATGACCAACAATTCCGAGAAGAAGGAGGAATGGCTGGTGCAGGTGCAGCTACAGACTCGGGCCAAGCGCTGGACTACCGAGTTCGTCAAGCTTGGCGCGACTCTCAAGCTCGGCTCCGACATCTACAAGATCGCTGATATTGACTTCAAGGAGGAGGAGCAGTTTGACAAACGTTTGAACCAGCCGAGGCAGGTGAACGTGTCCACCATAACTATCCAAAACACACTCAAGGAAGGCGAAGAGCCCATTGTGGTCGAGATCAAGAAGCCGGTTTTTGAGAATTTGATCCGGATCGGCCTGCGCGACGACCATACCGAGAGGAACTTCGTCGCGGCGATAGGGGATTCCATCCAGATCGGCGACGCAGACACTGGAATGGATAAATACGTGATACTTTCGGCCGATGCAGCTGACTCGGCCGACTCGGCCGACGCAGCCGATTCGGTCGGCTCAGGCTCTGTGACTATAGGGGAAGACAAGCCGGAGGGGAAGAAGTTTGTCATCAGGGAGAAATCTGCCTTGCGCGCAAAGATCGAGGAGATTGTTGGCGAGGAGCAGAAACGTGCTCCACAAATGCCCCATGACATGATGATGGATGGGCCTCAATTCCCCCCCATGCCTGGAAAGCCGTCGAGAGGCAACAGGACTCCGCCCGCCAGATTCAACCCCGACTTCTAGTCTTTTAATCAGGAGTATTTTCTAATTTGGTTTCCAGTCAAACTCGGAGGAGAAAGGTTTATGAATAGCCATTGGAATAGAATGCTGTTGGTCTCGGCAATATCTTTCATGCCAGTGATAGTGTTGTTCGCTTTGGATGACGAGGACCACGACCAGATCGCCCTGGTCGAGGTCGATGCGCCTGTTCAGGATAATGCAGAGGCTCAAGCCGAGGTCGGCAGGGTCGAACAGATCATCACGGAGGAGGACAAAAGGCGCCAGCAGGTGCTTGATGCTGCCGAGGAGCTTGTCAGTCAGGGTGCCGAGCATGCCTCAGAAGGCAGGTATCCCGAGGCGGAAGTGCTTTTCACCCAGGCTGAGACATCGCTGGGCGCCATCTCTGGAAACCTTGTCGCACTGAAGAAAAGACAGCTTGAGTCAAAGATGGCGTCCTTCAGGATCAAGTGGGCAAACTCGATCCAGAACGAGGCATTCCGCGACTATGTCAACAAAGACTATGACGAGGCCATACTGAAGGTCAGCAGGGCGCAACAGATACCCACCATCCCGGAGGGCTTGAAGGCAGAGATGAAGAAGTTTATAGATCTTTGCCAGAGAAAGATCGAGTCCGACAAGTTCGTGGAGAAGACCGACCTGCTCTATAAAGATGTCGACCCCGACAACGAGATCAGAAGATACGAGATGGACGCAGCTTACCAAAAGGCGATGATCCTCATAGAAAACAAGCAATACACAAGGGCTCGCGATGCCCTCGAGCGGATACTGGTCAGGGATCCCTACAACGTGAGGGCCACCGCAGAACTAAAAAAACTCTACAAGGAACTACGCAAAATCGGAGTAAGAAGAAGGCAGAACGACTTGCTGGAGAGGGCGGCTGAGGTGCAGTGGAAATGGTCGGAGGCCGTACTGCCCATGCCGGCGAAGGTCCCAGACGAGAAGGAAACCATCGAGGCCGCAACCACCCGCTCAGGGGTTTCCGAGAAACTCAACAGCATCATTATGGGCAGCATAAACTTCACAGATGTGCCAATTCAGTCTGTTGTGAGATTCTTAAGTGCCGAGAGCAAGAGGCTTGACTCCACCGGAGAAGGGGTGAACATAGCACTCGGGATGAGCGACCAGGAACTGCTCGATGTGCCTGCAGTGAACATGGTTCTGGACAACCTGCCCTTGCGCGAGGTCATCCGCTATTTGTGTCAGAGCACAGGGCTCAGGTACAGGGTAGAGGAACGCGTGCTGACCATCGGGACCGAGGCCATAGACCCGATGGACACGAAGTTCATAAACGTCCGGACAGCTCTGATTACCAGGATCGCCCCGGCCGCCGAAAGCGTCGGCGCCGATGACGGGTGGGGCGACGGATTCGATGCCGGTGCCGATATCGGTGCCGATGCCACTCAGACCTCCAGACGGTCTTTGACAACCGAAGCTCTCCAGGCATATTTTACCGAAAGGGGCGTGCCTTTCCCCGATGGCTCGACAATAGCATACGACAGAAGAGCCGGCAAGCTCGTCGTCAGAAATACTCATGAAAACCTCAGAAGGCTCGATAGTCTTATCAGAGACCTCGACATCGAGCAGCCCCAGGTGCTCATCGAGGCCAAATTCGTGGAAACGACCCTCAATGACCTCGAGCAGCTGGGTTTTGAATGGTGGATAGGAAGCGCCATGGATAGCCCCAATGCCTTCAGACTCAATGAAACGAACCGCCAGAAAAGCACGACCGATGCCAACACAGTGCCAAGAGCCAACTCCCTTGTCAGACCTTTGGGATCCAACATCGACAATGTCACCAGCCCGGTTGGCGACACTATCGGGCGGCTAATCAATGCTCTCGAGTTTCCCGTTTTCGGCGACAATTTCACTATGGGAATGATGTTGCATGCCATGGACAGGCATAGTAACAGCGAGGTGCTTTCGGCCCCAAAAGTGATCTCGAAAAGCGGCGAGGAGGCCATTATAAGGATGGTGAGGGAGGAATACTATCCGGAATCCTGGACCGAGCCGGAGCTCACGCTCCTCGGCGACGCGTTTTTCCAATATATCCCCTCATACCCTGAGTTCGGCGACCCCACAGATGTCGGCATCAGGTTCACCGTGACCCCAACCGTAAGCCCAAACAACTATACTATCAACCTCTCCCTGAACCCACAGG
>JAFGFR010000059.1 GCA_016930955.1 Victivallales bacterium
CGATCTCAACTTCCGCAAAAAACTCTGGAACTGGGATCCGGCCTCCAAGCCACGCGAGCTGGCCGAGAAGACCATGCGCTCGGCACTCAGGTTCGTTGACGTGGTCATAGCCAACGAGGAAGATGCCTCAGATGTGCTCGGGATACACCCCGAGGACAGCGATGTGAACACGGGCAGACTCAACGTCTCGAAATACCAAGACGTGGCAAAAAAAATCGTGTCACAGTTCCCGCATGTCTCGAAAGTCGCCATCACGCTTCGCGAGAGCATATCCGCCACGCACAACAACTGGGGGGCTATGCTCTACGATGCCTCCTCGGGCAAGGCCTTCTTCGCCCCCTTGCACGACGGTGAATACAAGCCTTACCAGATCAGGAACATCGTTGACAGGGTCGGCGGAGGGGACTCTTTCGCCGCAGGCCTCGTCTTTGCGTTGAACACCAAAGACCTCGATGAGCCGCAGAGTGCCATCGCCTTCGCCGCGGCATCCTCATGTCTCGCACACTCGATCGTCGGCGACATAAACTATTCGAGCCGCAAAGAGGTCGAGAGCCTTATGGGAGGCTCCGCTTCCGGCAGGGTTGTACGATGAGCCAATTTCAAAACTATTCGTGGCCGCGCGACTTGCCATTTTTGATGCGAGGCCACGCCGATGCGGAAGCGGGCATACCTGTATGCCCTGCCCCGACCGCTCCGGCGTGGCGTTCGCGCCAAAAGAGCTTGCCGCCCAAAGGGTTGGGATGGGGGCACGGCATGCGCTCCCAACGCGGTTCACGCGGAGCTTTGAGACTGGCTCCGATGATTTTCCCCACTCCAACAGTTGAAAGAAAACCATGCCGGACTACATTGAAAACGCACGGATGTCATCGATTTGAAAGGCAAGTCATAAGGAGAAAAGTGAAATGATCGAACTCAAGAAGAACTGCCGCTATGCATTGCTCGTCCCAACCAGCATGGGCGTAAGACTCACCCCCGAAAACGGACAACCGTTCCACTGCTCTAAAAATTTCATCATGCAGGCCACCAGTGCCGAGACCAACGTGGCGAGCGTTTCCTCATACCTCGGGCTGCCTGTCAAAGTCCTCACCGCCTTCGTCAAGGACAGCCCGATAGCAAGATTCATCAAGGACGACCTCGCAAGCAGGCACATTGACTACGAGGGGCCGGAGAAACCGCAGGGCGGACCTTGGGGCTTCAGACACCAGTTCAACCTTGCGGACAGCGGCTGCGGCTCCCGCGGCCCGCGCGTCCACAACGACCGCGCAGGCGAAGTCGGATGCACTCTCTCCGTCGAGGATTTCGACCTCGAAAGGATATTCAACAAGGAGGGTGTCCAGATCGTCCACCTCTCGGGCCTCATCGCAGCACTGTCTCCCCAGACAAGCAAGTTCTGCCTCGCAATCGCACGTGCGGCCAAGAAAGCAGGCACAAAAATCTCCTTCGACCTAAACTACCGCGCATCCTTCTGGAAGAACAGGGAGGAAGAGCTGTCCGCCATCTTCAGGGAGATCGCCGCAGCGTCAGACATACTCGTCGGAAACGAGGAGGATTTCCAGCTCTGCCTGGGACTCAAGGGACCCGAGGCCGGAGGAAAGGACCTCAATGCCATGATCGAAGCATTCAAGGCCATGATAAGCACTGCATCTGAAGAGTACCCCGACGCCTCGGTATTCGCCACCACGCTGCGCGAGGTCGAGAGCGCCAACTCGCACCTCTGGGGCGCCATCATGTCGGTCGCGGGTGAATGGCATGTGGTGCAGCCTCGGCAGATCACCATACTCGACCGTATAGGCGGCGGCGACGGATTCGTCGGCGGACTCCTCTATGCCATACTCAAGGGCTGGGAAAGTGAGAGGTGGATACAGTTCGGCTGGGCCACAGGAGCGCTCGCCACAACTTTGCTCACCGACTATGGCCAGCCCGCGGACGAGGAGCAAGTATGGAGCATCTGGTCAGGAAACGCGAGAGTCAAAAGATAACTTGTAACTACTCAGGTATTCAGGCGTCAGCAGTCACGATAACTTAAGAGCCAATTCCGCGTTTCTTTTTCATGTGGGGAAGTCACCATGCACGAGCAATTTCCTCCCGTGCAATCTGTACCCAACGGGCGAGACGGCGGGGCTCATTGCTGAGTGTATGGACATCTTTCATTATCAGTTCAACACGGCACCCGTGGCGTTTGGCGACCGTCAGCGTGTCAAGGATATCATGCCGGATAAGATCCTCGTTGAAAGTCTCTGTGCTGATCAATGTCGGATTGGGCTTGCGGGAAAAGACATAGTCCCCTTTCATCGCCTCAGCCATGATCTCCTGATTGCAGAGTGGCGCAATGGAACATCCGGCGAGACGGGGAATGCGTCTGACCACATTCCACCGGGTATGCAAAGGTTCACAACAGCCATAGTAAACCAGCCCGAAATGTTCAGCCAGAGACTGGTGGTAGGGGAAGATGAACTCCTCGAACTGTTCCGGCCCCACCCCTACTGTCTCCTGACTCTCCAGAAGCAGCCAGAGATCCCTCGTCCCCGCAGGACAACCGGGCCTGAAGTCTGCCGAAGGCAGTAGCCGAGTGTAGCCGATAGAACCTGATCCAATGTAGTCATTTTCGTCATTCAAAGACAGAAGGCCCTCTCTTTCAAGCCATTTCGCGTATGCCAGGTTGTCGTCCCTCAAAAATGCCATCAGCTGATGCAGACCTTCGGGATCGTCATACATGAACATCATCAGATTCTCCATTCCGACTAGGTCGATGGCCTGGATGGTCAAGCCGAAAGTCCACCAGAAACTGCCGCGCAGACGCACAGTCAAGATGTCCCCCAGTATTTCCTCGAGTTTCTGTTTGTCCGCAAAAGTCGCCTCGCGGTCCACCGAAAATTCACGGTGCTTGAGCTTGTGGAAATCCTTCCGGATGTCTGTGATCGGAGGATCCCATGAGCAGGAGGTCATCACCGATGAATCCTGAAGACGGTGGGTCACACGTTCAACGCCGAAATTAGCACTGCAGGCGACATTCCAGTTCGTGTTGACAAAGGGTTCCACCACGTGATCATCATCCAGCTCCTCGAAGCGCCAGATTTCCCGCCGCAGTCGGTCTTCTATTCGTCGAGCCCATTCATCCTCGCAGGAGAGCATGCCTGTGTATGGCTTATCCGTGTCCCGTATACCGCCGTCCTCAGCCAGAATCATAGGCCGTGTAACAAGCCCGCTGTGCAGATTTGTCCACAAAGCTCTGCGTTCCTGATTGACAGGCAGGTTCGCGATTTCAAGCTTGCGTCGCGCAAGCTCACGGAGAATATTTCTGTCACTGCTGTTCATAACGACTCCAGCCTCCCTGACATTCTTCAGAACCAATTTCAAAACCCCGCCCAAGATATATGAACTCAGTCGACAAATCAATGCGGAATTGACCATGTTTTTCGATAATTGCCGTCCACACGATCAGTTTCCCCATTCCCTGCGGTATTCGCCGATGAGGTCGCCGTTCTCATTGTACACCTTTATCCAGTCGCGGTCGCCCCTGTCCATCACGCCGTCGTTTTGTAGCTTGCCGCTCGGGTAGTACACCTTGAATGGACCATGGAAATCGCCGTTGACCACAGCATAGTCCATGAATAGCTGCCCGTTCTCGTGATAGGAGAGCCTCTTCCCGTTCTCTTTGCCGTTGACGTGCTGCGTCTGCGTCATCTTGTTCCCGTTGGGGTGATACCTGAGATGCGGCCCGTTGAGTTCCCCATGTGTGTATGTTATGGTCTCCTCAACCTGCCCGTTCGAGTAGTAACTTGTCGAAGTTCCGTGCATCTTGCCGCTTTTCCTCGAGAAGGGAACCTTGACTCTTATTTTGCCAGGGGCGTAGTACTGGATCTTCCACTCGATGTCGCCTTCGGGCTGCTGCGGCTGCTGCGGTTGTTTCGGGGGAG
>JAFGFR010000060.1 GCA_016930955.1 Victivallales bacterium
AGAACGGATTACGAGTAAATTCGAATCGTCAACCGCTATCGTCGCCGCTCTCGTTGTCCGAAACAGACAGATTTCAAACCCCTTCATTCTTCTAAATATGGTGCCACTTTAACTTCCCGGGGGTAATGATATCTGTCTGGTTTCCACGCGCGAACGTTTGAATTCACCTGCAGCGGGCGGCCGTCAAGTGAAATGATTGGTTGGCATTTTTATCTCTTTTGTGATCGAGCTCAATATCGGAATCCGGGGTTCAAAACGAGACATTCACATCGCCGGAGAGTTTGGTAGGAGGGGCGATGAGCTTTATCCCTGTGTCGTAGTTCCAGTCCCGATCCCATGTCCTGAGCAGCAGGGGGCTGGTCGGAAGACCCCAGGGGTTGAAGTCCAGGATAAGTATCTCATTCCGGCCGGTGACGTAGATATCCATGACAACATCCGGCAGGGGCAGACGCCAGGAAATCTCCTTGACCAGGGATGACGCAAGGCTCCAGTAGGCATCCTTGCGCCCCTCGAGGCGACGGAAATGACGCACAAGCCAGTACTGGCTCATCGCCTTGAGTTCAGAACCCTCGATAAAAAGCCGGAATTCGCGTGGTATGCTCATCCTCCTGAATGGCCTGACGCAGATGTGCCCGCAGAGTCCTTTCCTGGCCGCCTCTCTGACCTTCTCGCTTTCGGCGAGATAGCGCCATGCGCTTTCCGGGGAATATACCGCGCCTCGTTTTCCGCGGAAGCGTTCAGTGTCTGTGGGGGCGACTGAATCGGTGAACACGAAGCAGTTCCCCGGGAATGACGACATGGGGAGCCTCAATCTGCGCTGGACTTCGGCAGGGATGTCGCCGTCAACCTCACCCTCAGCCAGGGCGGCGGTCTCGGCTTCGCTCAACTTTACAAAACTTGTCGGGAAGGTATGGTCGGCCAGATCCTGGTACCAACTGGACACCATGCATGCCCTGACGGCATCATTATCCATATCTAGACACTCCTTTAGTTTTTTTACTCGAAATATATCACAACAAACTCCGGTTGGCAAAACAATCGGAATGGGAGTCGAGTTTTTCCCAAGCCGGAGGTGATGATCATGTGCGAGAGGGTATCTCTTGAGCAGTAAAGCCCGTACTCGAAAAACTTCCAGTACTTCCCGGAAGTGACGAAGGCGCCGAAGAACGGCAGCCTCACCTGCCCGCCGTGCGAATGGCCGCAGAGGAAAAGCTGCCGCCCGCCATCGTATGCCTCCAGACCAATGTCAATTAAGACATCGCTGTTGTGGGAGACAATACAGTTGAGGCAGTCTTTTCTGATTGCGGAGCGTGAGATATGGGGATGCCCCATGCGGGGCTCGTCCAATCCGTAAAAATTTATACCGTCGCCCAGGAAACTTTGGTTCACCAGCAGCCTGAAGCCGACAGAGGCATAGGCATCTTCCCAGTTCGCCAACGGGTACCAGTTCACACGCCTGCGGTCCCAGTTGCCCATCACCGCTATCTTCACGGCATCAGAAGACCCGAAAACTCCCTTGAGGAAACGGAAGGCATTGTCCTGCTGGCAGGCGTAGGTTATCAGGTCGCCGCCAAAGACGACCCAGTCGGGGGATATGTCCTCGATAACCTCGCGGCAGGCATCCGTGTCAGGATATATGCTGCCGTAGTGCAGGTCGGCGAAGAACAGCATCTTTTTCCCCTTAAGGCTGCTGTCGCCGGGAACTCCGACATGATACTCCACGACCTTAAATCCTCGGGGGGCAGGAGAGTCGCGCAGTATCCGCCCGGAGTACCCCCTGACACAGCGCCATTCACTTACAGCGGAAATAGCCCGGAACTTCGCCATGGTGTTGACCCCTAGGCTTTCTTCGAGAGATATTTGTCGACCTGGTTGGCTGCTATAACGCCGTAGTTGGCGGCACCGAGCCATCCCGACATGATGATGCCTACCGAGCCGGCATGGAACAGCCCTCCTATTTGTTCGGGAAGCTTCATGCTGACATCCAGCCCCTCGAACTTTGTCCCGAAGGACGCACCCAGGCGGTGGAGCGTGTAGCGCTCGAACGTCAGAGGTGTCGCGGCCTCCGTGTAGTCAAGCTTTCCGGATATGCCGGGGATGTACTTCTCCAGCGCACCGACGGACTCCCGGACAAGCCTAGCCTTCTCCTCCTCGTACGCCTCTTTCGAAAGCGAGGCCCAGTCGTCGTAGTTCGCATTCATCGAGGCGACAATGGTATAATCGGGGTGTTCCGGGCGGATATCCGGGTAGTACACGGAGAAAGTCCTGCTGGTTACATCCTTGGAAAGTATCCTCTCCGGCTCGAATACCGGGTGCGTGGACGTGAAAAGAAGATCCCCGATATGGTCGAAACTCTCTCCCCGCCTCAAACCCATGTATACTTGGCAGCTGCTGTTGTTGAGCCTCGTCGAGGCTGCGAGATCCAGGAAACCGCGGTCGAAATGCTTTTCACCCACCATGTCATACACGGTTGATACGACATTGGCGTTGGACAATATTGCCTTGCATCCGACATTCTCGCCGTTGAGTTCCACCGCGCTGACCGCGCCTTTGTCCAGAGTCACCTTGCCGGCCCTGCAGGATGTCCGTATCTCCACCCCGTTGCCGGCAAGCTCCTGGCGCATCAACCGAAGCATGCAGTCCGTGCCGCCGAGGAACGTGTAGACACCCTTGCTCATGAAATTGGAGAAGACGATACCGTATGTTATCGCCGGCTCGTCCAGGGTCGAGCCGTTGGCATATGTTATGGGCTCCATCAGCAGCCTCACGACATCGTTTCTCCCCGGGAAGTACTTGTCGAAAAGCTCGCGGTTGGTCATCGAGCGGTCGTCGTAGTAGTTCATCCCCTCAAGCTCGTTGTAGAAGCTGTCCACAGTCTCCCGGACAAGGCCGAAACGATCCACCAATATCTCGGTGAAGTCCTCTTTCGTGAATGTCGTATCGAGCGAGAACTGCGGATTGTCGAACCTCACGCTTTTGACCTGCACGATGTGCTCGGACATCTCATGCGACCAGTACTTGCGCAGGGTCTTCTTCATGCCTATCGGGAAACCATGAAGCGCCACATCGAATATGTGCCTGCCGCGTCTGAAGTAGGACGCGAGCCCGCCGAGTTGGAAGTGCTGCTCGGCAAGCAGAACCCTGTGGCCGCCGCGGGCAAGCACGTTCGCCGCAGTCAGCCCGCCGAGCCCACCACCGACAACGACAATATCATACGTCTTTTCAGGCATCCTATAGTCCTCAGTGAAGAAATCGAGCGTGTAATCTATACCCGGCAAGGGATCTTTCAACCCTTCAGCTTTGGAAATGTAGCCGACGGCAAAAAACCGTGAGAGCCGACTTCAAAACCACCCGAGGCCGCGCGGCCTGCCATTTCGCCGCAGTGCATGCTGTGTTTCTGCTTTAAACCTTTTGTCGGCAAGCTCTTTTGACGCAAATGCCACGCTGGAGCGGCCGGGTCTGCGGAGGCACAGACGGCAGGTGGCTGTTCGCGAAGACACCCGCAAGGTTGTCATGCGCCGGTTTTGTGGTATAGTACAGGTTGCTCTTGTTGCAATTGGCTCGGGAAAGGTGTATTCGGGAGAGGATATGGGAATGAAGAAGAGGGGTGTTTGGGTTGTCTGACGGGCTTTCCAGGATGCTTGGGGGTGAAGTCTCTGCTTGCGACCGCAAGAAGGCGGAGGCTTACCTCAAGGGAGATGGGTTGCTCTTCACGCACTCCTGCGGTGACGGGGGTGTTGTGGCGCTTTTCAGGGGGTGCAAGGGTGAGTGCATCCGTACCGAGCTGGTGCCCGGACTGGCTGGGAGGCGCAACTGCTCCTGCGGGATATCGGACGACACTCCATGTATACATCAGGTTGCGCTCGCCTTGCACCATGCCGAAGCCAATGGCAGTGCCGACATGGATATCGCCTCCCGGCAGCCACGATATTCCGGGCTGAAAAGCGGGGAGTCTGTCGGAAGGCTGTTTGATGGCCCTGGCGACAACTTCCCGGCGAAACTGACACTCCATATCCTCGAACAGCCCCCTCATGCCCCGAGCAAGTGGGAGACATGCATGCTGGCACTGGCTATCTCACATAATTCAAAGGAGTACAGCGGCAATTCAAGTAACCTCAGACAGTTGAATTTCGGCAGGGAGCTTGGCGCGGGTCTGCGCATTTCGCAGTTTTCGCCACAGGACAGGCAGATCATAAGGTTTCTTGCCGTCAACGCGGAGTACGACGGCAAGGGTTATCAGCTCAAGGCTGAACAGGCTGCGGAGTTTTTCCATTGTCTTGCCGGGTTTGAAAGGTGCTATTGCGGAGGGCTGCCGGTATGCATTCATCGCGAGGCTGCTGAGGCCGTGCTTTTGCAGCGCCGGGTCGGCGGCATGGTGGCCCTCAAGCCCGCATTGGGGACTGCATTGGGGAATATCGGCATCAAGGGGGCGAGGATGCTGGTTGGCAGGGCCGGATGCTGGGTGGGCATAGACATGGACTACTGGTGGCTTCCCGGCAATATAGATGTGCTTTGGCTGCGTGATTTTATTCGTTCTGGATCTGACAAGTATGGTTTGCGAGAGGCGGAGGGGCTGATGCGCAGGGCGGCATCCTCCGGCATCAGGGTTGTCGGTGCCTCTGTCGGCGGCAGGCCGCGGAAGCGCAGATGCGTCCCCTTGTACGGCGGTGGCTACGGGGAGGGTGGAAGATTTTGGCTGAGTCTGGATTATTGCTACGGGGATGAGTCGCTAAAGCCCGGCGGCCCGGGACTTTTTGCCATGGGGGGAGGAGGCGCCGTATGGAGAAGGGACAGGAAGGCCGAGAGACTGCTCGAAGAACATCTGCTGAAAATGGGCTTTAAAAAGGCCCGAGATCTCGGCAGGGAGGTATTTGTCCTCGAATCGCGCGAGGCTGCCGGGATGTTCCTTGACGAGGTACTGCCGCGTTGGCTAGACAACGGCAAGCAGTTATATCTTTCAGGCAAGCTGGCGGGGATGATTTCCGGAAAGGTCGGCCTGAAGGAACTCGCATTCGGATGTTTGTCCGTGAAGGAAATCGAGGAATGCTTCGAGATCGAGTATTCTCTTGGCGTGCCGGGGTCCTCGGCAAGCATGCAATGGCGGCAGCTCGCGGCAGCGGTGAAGGGGAATCAACGTTATATTGTGGTCGAAGGAGATGTAGTCGGGAAGATCACACCTGCGCTTGCGGATTTCGCAAGCGCCACCGGGGATTTTGTGCATCCGGTGAAGGGCGGGGGTTTTTCCCTGCGTATTTCCCGAGGCAGCGCAGTGAGGTGGGCGGAGCTTTATTTCAATATGAAGGGCAGTATCCCGGACGATCTCGCAGCGTTCCTCGATAATATCCCTGGATGGTGCCATCCGGCCAGAGGCAAGGGGAATGCTGACAGTGGCCAGGCAGTTTTCGAGGAGCCAGCATCAGACTCCATCATCACCTGTGAGAAGGGTGCGAGACCGGGAGCAAAATATGTCTTCAACGGCGAACTCCGCAAATACCAGAGGGAAGGTGTGCTATGGATGCGGTCCATGCTGCAGAACCGCCTCAATGTCGTGCTTGCAGACGAGATGGGGCTCGGAAAGACCATACAGGCCCTGGCCTTGTTGCTCGACTCCATGAACAGGGAGGCTGGGCTGAACAGCATGGCCTCGATGGTGGTTTGCCCAAGCAGTCTGGTCGACAACTGGCAGATCGAGGCTGCAAGGTTTGCCCCGGAATTGCGGACTATCGTCATCCGAGGCCATGAACGCAAGAATGTCACGGATAAACTGCAGGACACCGATTTGCTGATCATCTCCTACGCGATAGCCTCGCGCGAAAGGGGGCAGCTCGAGCAATGCAGATTCCGTTTCCTGCTGCTCGATGAGGCACAGCACATAAAGAATCCCGACACACTTAACGCAAGGACTTGCAAGAGTCTCGATGCGCTCCACAAAATTGTACTCACCGGGACACCCCTCGAGAACTCCCCGGAGGACCTGTGGTCACTTTTCGACTTCCTTCATCCGAGGATGCTCGGCTCTCTCTCGGCCTTCCGCAGCCGCTTCGCCGGAATATCTGAAGACGAGGAAAAACAGAGAAAACTCGGCGCAAGCACAGCGCCTTTCATGATGCGCAGGCGGAAGGAGGAGGTCGAGCCGGACCTCCCGGAAAAACTCGTGCAGAATGTCTTCTGCGAGATGGACGAGCAACAACGCAAACTCTACGAGGAATGCCGGGAGAGGGGGCTGCAGTATTTCGACTCACTTGTCAAAAAGCACAAGGACACCCGGTTCGACCTGCTAAGCAACCTCCTCCGACTCAGGCAGATATGCTGCCATCCGGCCCTCCTGCCCCCCGGCACCGCCGCGGAAAACATACCGTCCGCCAAGACCGAGCTGCTGCAGGAGCTCCTGCTCGAGTCAATGGACAGCAAACACAAGGTGCTCATATTCAGCCAGTTCACGTCATTCCTCGATATCTTCAGAAGATGGCTCGACTCGGAAAGAATACCATTCGAGTACCTTGACGGCTCGACAAAGGACAGGATGGGAAGGGTAAAACACTTCAACAGCAGCCCCGAAATCCCGTTTTTTCTCCTGAGCCTCAAAGCCGGCGGTGTAGGATTGAACCTGTCTTCCGCAGACAGGGTCATCATCTACGACCCATGGTGGAACCCCGCTGTCGAGGCCCAGGCCACCGACAGAACTCACCGCATCGGGCAGACAAGAAAAGTGTGCAGCATGAAACTCGTCGTCAAAAACTCCATCGAGGAGAAAATCCTCAGCCTTCAGCAAAGAAAACAACGCATTTTCTGCAACCTCGTCGAAAACCAGTCGGCATCCCTTAAAAACCTCACCGCCGAGGATCTCGAGTTCCTGCTCACGTGATCGGTAAATCGGTGGCCGGTGGCCTGGAGATGCTGTTTTGCAGTAATGCAGAGCATCGCCTGCAACATCTTCCGGCATGAATTTTCCATTGATCCTAAATAAAGACATGAGGACGTCCGGTGTTGCCATTGGATACCGGAACGGTTCCGGTATATAGCCCTCGCAGAGGGCGGCATTTCCTTTGCCTCGGGCGTGAGCCCGTGGACATTCGCGCCCAACCCACGATCCGAGCCCCCGCAGGGCGGCGATACCCACCCTGTGCTCGAGGAACGGGCTCCGTCCTCCCCATGTCCGTTCCGCCACCCTGCGGGGGCTCAACCTCTTCTCGGTTACCCATTTCCACGGGCTTGCGCCCGAGGCTACAATCATGTCATCCCCTTCGATGACATCGTCTTGAATGCACCAACCAACGTGGATAGCGAATGGACCGTGTAGGGACGGGGCTCGACCCGTCCGCCGTCGATCGAACTGGCGTCAATGGTATTTGCGGAACGGTCAAGCCCGTTCCCTACGGGGTTGACGATCCCAATCAACGCATGGATGTGGTTTGGCATGATCACATACGGCCCCAGATCCACACACTGGTATTGCTGCCCCAGCCATTGCCATTGTTCGTCGGCAATCGTGTATAAAATTGCCGTAAAGGCTTGAAAAGCGCGGCATGTCGTTGTATGCCATTGAAATAGTAAGGATATGCAACGGCTGTATATCTTCGTATAAGGAGGTGCTGGGTGGGTGCTTTTCCGCAACTTGACCCGCGTTTTGACAAAGTGATGGAATCGATGAATGTCCCATCGCGGCAACTTGTCCGGTATAGCCTACAGGCGAAGGCGGAAGCCTATCACCGATCAGACCATGCGGTCATTGGACGAAGGCGACGATAACGGATGAGGGGGGGGACAATACTCCGTCCCCACGATTTCCAGCCGTGGAGGGACACGCTTGTCGTGTCCGTTGTTTGTTTCGGTCGCGACAAGCGCGTCCCTCCATGCAGAAGCCGTCACACTCCATGCCGTAGTCAAGCATCTTGACGCCTTTCATCGTGGCGGGCCGATCCGCCTAGGCGGACAGACCCGGCCCACAACTCCAGCACTTTAGAACATCCCCTTCAGTCCTCAGGCTTATCGGGGAGGCGATGTCCCCCTACAGGGGAAGAACAGGACGGAGTATTTGATTTTTAGGCAACAAGGCAGGTTTTTGTTGACATTTTGAGTTTGTTATATGGTCAACAGGTCAATGTATGCTAGATTGTTTGGATGATCAGGAAGACAAGCATATTGAGTGAGCGAATACTTTCGGAGATAAATTCCGGGAGTTTGCAGGCTGGTGATGTTTTGCCATCCCGGCAGCAGTATATGAGGCGCTACAAGTATTCGCGTGGGACGGTAGACGCTGCGATAGGCATGTTGAAGCGGGATGGTCATGTATATTCGCGTCGTGGGGGCGGGACCTATGTTTCCGGCCGGTCCGCCGGGGTGAGGATAGAGAGGGTTGTGGTTGTTGACGGTGGGATAAGCGGCCACGTGGCTTTCAGGCGTCTGGAGTCTGGTAGTCTGGCGGGGGGGTTGGGAACGAAGATTGAAAGTGCAGTATGCCCGGCAGACGATGTCTATGCGAACCTGGACGAGCTTTGCCGTCCGGGGAACGCAGTGGTATGGATGAGGCCCTCGTTCAAGCTGTATCTTGCGATGACGCATCTTGCTTCGGCATCTGTGCCGCAGCTGCTTATCGGGAGGGACTACGGCGGGTACGACCATGTCACTACGGATGCTTGTGAGGGGATACTTTGCGGGCTCAGGGTTTTGGCTGAGAGGAGCAGGGAGTTTGCGCTGATATCCGATCGCAGCGATCCTGATCGTCCCTACATATCGGAGCGTCAGATAGCTTTTTACCGCGGCTGTGTCGAGCTTGGCTTGATTCTGCGGCCTGAATGGATTTTTGATTTTGACCCGGCGCAGTTCTCGCAGGAGTTGTCCCGGATAGGCAGGACATTTTTCATGAGGGAGGACAGACCGCGGAATATCTTTATCGAGAACGTCAGGGCGGCTCCACCTTTAATCGCCTTCGCGGAGGCCCAGGGGAAGAGCTGCGGGAAGGATTTCATGCTGTTGGTCTTCGATTTCGATCCTGATCTTTTGGGTTGTGAGGGAGTTCTGATGCTAAGCCAGGACTGGGAGGCGATGCGGGCAATGGTATGGGATTGGATCAAGTCAAAGAACGAGGATGCCGGAAGGAGTTTCAAGCGCAGGGTGGTTCCCGAACTTGTATTCGGGAAAGGCAATTGAGCAAGTCGTGCGATGATATTTTGGGTGCATTTAGATGTAAGGAGGCGCTTTAGTTATGGAGAAGGTAAGGATCGGGGTGATTGGGGTTGGGGGTATGGGTTCGAACCATCTGGAGAGCATCAAGAAGACCGAGCGTGCGGACCTGGCAGCGGTCTGCGACATTCGCAAGGACGTGGCGGACGAGAAGGCCTTGAAGTACGGGGTGAAGGCCTATTATCGCGGCGAGGATATGATGAAGTCCGGGGATGTGGATGCCGTGATAATAGCGACACCGCACTACGACCACACCCCGTTGACGATAGCCGGTTTCGAGCATGGGCTGCATGTGCTGACCGAGAAGCCGATAGCTGTTCACAAGCAGGACGCAGAGAAGATGGTCGAGGCCCACTCGATGCACAAGTCCCTGGTTTTCGCGGCGATGTTCCAGATGCGTACCGATGGCATGTACAAGAAAGTGAAGCAGCTTATCTCCTCGGGTGAGCTGGGGAGGCTGATGCGTGTGAGCTGGGTCATCACCAACTGGTTCCGTTCGCAGGCGTACTATGACGGCGGCGGCTGGCGCGCCACCTGGAGCGGGGAGGGCGGAGGGGTGCTGCTCAACCAGTGTCCGCACCAGATCGACCTCTTCCAGTGGTTTTTCGGGATGCCCTCCAAGGTGACGGCGTTCTGCTCGCTGGGCAAGTACCACAACATCGAGGTCGAGGACGACGTGACGGCATACATGGAGTATCCCGAGGGTCACACGAGCACGTTCATCACGTCCACCGGCGAGGCTCCCGGGACGAACAGGCTTGAGGTCATGGGCGACCGCGGCAGGCTGGTGGTCGAGGACGGGAAGATTTTGTTCACCCGGACCGAGGCGGCGGTGGCGGAATACACACGCACGACAGACAAGCGCTTCGAGGGGCCGGGGACATGGAACATCGAGATCCCCTGCCACAACGAGGGAATTGTCGGGCATCAGGGGATAATTGCGAATTTTGTCGACGCGATACTTGACGGCAAGGAGCTGATCGCGCCTGCGGAGGAGGGGATCAAGTCCGTCGAGCTCGCTAACTGCATGCTCTACTCTTCCCTTGAGGGGAATACGGTGGAACTTCCTCTGAACTCCACGAAATTCGCATCCAAGCTCGGCGATCTGATAAAAAACTCGACCTATGTGAAGCCCGAAGTCTCGGAGGAGAGGCAGGACGATTTCGCTGCATCATTCAACAAATAAGTTTTTGCAAGTTATTTAGAATAAAGGATTAAAAGATGAAGAAGAGTCAGATCGCGGCGCAGTTGTACACGTTGAGGGACCATCTCAAGACTCCTTTGGACATCGCTGGGTCAATGAGGAAGGTCAAGCAGATCGGCTACGACGCGGTGCAGTTATCGGGTATGGGGCCTATCGAGGAGAGCGAGATGAACAAGATCCTGGACTGCGAGGGCCTTGTATGCTGCGCGACCCACGAGTCCGGGGCGAATATTGTAAACGACACCCAGAAGGTGATAGACAGGCTCAACGCGTTGAACTGCAAGTACACTGCCTATCCCTATCCGCATGTGAAGCTCGAGTCCGAGGAGGTTGTTCTGGAGCTTGCCCGGGGGCTCGACGCGGCGGGGGAGAAGATGCGCGAGGCGGGGCAAGTCCTCACCTACCATAACCATGCCGTGGAGTTCGAGCGCTTCGGCGACCGAACAGCGCTGGACATCATCTATGACGAGACCGACCCGGCTAATTTGCAGGGTGAGATTGACACCTACTGGGTGCAGCACGGCGGCGGCAA
>JAFGFR010000061.1 GCA_016930955.1 Victivallales bacterium
AACGAGAGCGGCGACGATAGCGGTTGACGATTCGAATTTACTCGTAATCCGTTCTCGTCGCCGCTCTCCTCAACCGATTGCCGGCGCCACCTCCATTTCCCGGTGAGCCTCACAATTTCCAGGCTATTTCTTCTTGCGGGATCAAAAAGTCTGACGGTTGAAAAAATGCATCCTTGAAAATGCCCTGATATGGGATATAATTAGAGCCAATTAGCTCTTGGATATTAGCGCACAGGAGGTTGTGATGAGATTTTCTGGATTCTTTTCTGCGGGGCTTTTTTCGTTTGTTTTGCTGACGGGCTGCGGCTCGCTGGACCAGCGTTTGGGAGGTGACAGGCTGAGCAAGGGCAACATTGACTATGCCTTGGACATTATCAGGGAGCCTGACTGGACTGAGATGGTTATGACGATTGACGGGGTTGACGAGCGGACTGACAAATGGAACTCTGATGTCATGCCTGCTGTTCCGGTGGTATATTGGACAAGCCTCGGAAGCTTCAAGGGCGACAAATTCTTCGGTGTCAGAAAGGTCGCCTCGGTATTCCCGGCATTCTACCTGATGCGAGATTCAGTGTACAATGCCGAAGGTGTCAGGATCGAGGGAGAGGCGGAGTTCAACCTGCTTTTCTCACTCTGGTACGCCAGCAGGTTCGCGCCTGACGAATCCTGCTGGAAGTTCGGTCTGCTGTACCTTCCAGTGCTGGGGCCCTTCCTCGGGTTTGGCACGGGATATTTCCAGTTCCTTTGGATTCCTTTTTCCGACATGGACTAATAAAGAATCCAACCACTGATGGACACTGATTGCGAATCAGCTCTGGGATTTGGGGCTTCGTGCCTGGAGTTTCCCTGTGGCGCCGCTTCAACTTCATCGGGGCAAGGATATTCGAAATTGCTGCTGGGTGGAAGACATCTTGATTATTCTCGCAATTTTTTCTGCAATGCTGGCGAGGTTTGACTCGGCGTTGGCCTTTAGTTTCTCGATGGACATGTTGGAGTCCTTTGTGCATTCAAATGCGCATTCGGCAAAACTTGAGATGGCATCGTTGTCGAGCTTGACGGAACCTGAGATCAGTATCACCGGAACGTCGGCGGCTTTTGCGAACTTCGCGACGATATGGCAGAGCTTGCCTGAGAGTGTCTGCTGATCAGTGCATCCCTCGCCGGTGATGAGCATGCCGGCACCAGCGAGCAATGATTTAATGCCGGTAATTTCGCAGACAAGTTCCGCCCCGGACACGAGATCTGCCCCGCAGAATGCGCGCAACGCCGCCCCGATGCCGCCCGCCGCGCCGTCCCCTGGCAACTCACCTTCAATCATGCCCGACGCAGTCCAGAGGTCGAGAAGGTTGTTCATCCCCTGTTCGAGTATCGGCACAATGAAGCCGTTTGCGCCTTTCTGCGGCGCGTATGACATGACGGCTCCGCGTGGGCCGACAAGAAAGTTGTTGACATCACAGGCCGCAGTGATGCATGTTCTTTTGACTTCAGGGAGGGAATTCCCGTCTTGGATGGCTGCGATCTCGTTGAGAGATCTCCCGCCTCTTTTTACCGGCTTGCCGTTGCTGTCGAGCAGGGTGTAGCCAAGCGCCTCGGCCATTCCGAGACCACCGTCCACTGTCGCACTTCCACCCAGCCCGATGATGATCTTGCCAGCACCCGACTCGAGTATCGCGTGACGTATGAGCTGCCCTGTACCGAATGATGTGGCAAGCATTGGGTTAAGCTCGTCCTCGCCGAGAAGCTCGATGCCGCTGGCCGAGGCCATCTCGATTATTGCGGTATTAGAATCCTCTAGAAGAGCATATTCCGCCTTGATCTCTCTTCCGAGCGGGTCGAGGACGGTAGTGTTTACAAATGACCCGACACGGGTGTTGATGATGGCCTGCACGAATCCCTCGCCGCCGTCGGATAGTGGGACTTTTACGATTTCAGCGTCCGGCAGATGCCGCATGAAAGCGCTCTCGACTATGTCACAGACCTGCGAACTTCGCAAGGTCCCCTTGAAAGAGTCTGGAGCTATGACTATTCTCATCTGTAATCAGTCCCGTATTGGTCGAGACGCAATCCCTTGCCCCTCATGCAACGAAGATGGCCCGGGGAATTCATCTCCAAATCAAACAATGCCTTCGAAAAGCACAGTCGAGAGATAGCGTTCGCCCGAGTCGGGGAGTATCACCACGATCGTCTTCCCGGCAAACTCGTCCTGTCTGGCGAGTCTCAGCGCGACTGCTGCCGCCGCGCCACAGGATATGCCTGAAAGCATCCCCTCCTCGATCGCAAGCCTTCTGGCCATCTCCACGGCCTCCATGCTTTCGACCTGCTCGACGCTGTCAATGATCGAGAGGTCGAGCGTGTCGGGGATGAAGCCCGCGCCGATACCCTGTATCTTGTGAAGGCCTGGTTTAAGTTCGACTCCAGCAAGGGTCTGCGAGATCACCGGGCTTTCTGATGGCTCGACGGCGACTGAGAAAAGTGGCTTGCCCTTGCCTTTTTTCCAAAAGCGCGAGATTCCGGTTATCGTCCCGCCGGTGCCGACACCCGAGACCATGACATCAACATCCCCTCCGGTGGCATCCCATATCTCCGGCCCGGTCGTCTGTTCGTGAATCGCAGGATTCGCAGGATTCTTGAACTGCTGCGGCAGGAAATACCTGCTCGTGTCGGACGCCGCAAGTTCCTCGGCCGCGTTGACCGCGCCCTTCATCCCTTCTCTCCCCGGGGTGAGAATCAAATTTGCCCCGAAGGCAGCAAGCACCCGCCGCCTCTCCAGACTCATCGTATCAGGCATCGTGAGCGTAAGCTTGTAGCCGCGCGCCGCCGCCACAAAAGCCAGCGCTATGCCCGTGTTGCCGCTTGTCGGCTCGACTATCTCCATGCCCTGTTTGAGAACACCGCGCTTCTCTCCATCCCATATCATCGAGGCTCCGATACGGCATTTCACCGAATATGCCGGGTTGCGTCCCTCGATCTTCGCAAGCACCGTCGCCTTGAGCCCCTTCGTCAACGAATTCAACTTCACCAAGGGCGTGTTCCCGATTGATTGCGGATTGTCATTGAATACCTTCATCGCGCTCCTCCTTTTTAAAGTTCAAAGATAGTAGTTAAAACTTAAAAAACAATACTCATTTCAGCGCTGGCACACTCGAGCCGGCAGCTTCCGGCTTGCGCAAATCGCGTGTCAATCCTCAACTTCACCACAATCCATGCCTCGAAATCATATATAGTACTCTATAGATTCGTTGTGAACCCCGCTGCGAACCATCTTGTCCAGCGTCAATTCCTCGAGCACTGACTCCACCGCCGCCGCAACCTTGCTCCAGACCTCGCGTGTCGTGCAGTCAACAGACCTATCGCAGCTACCGGCCGAGCCGACACAACTCGCCAGATCAATCGCACCCTCCAGCGCGGCAACCACATCCAGGGCGCTTATCTCTCCGGGACTGCGCGAAAGCTCGTATCCTCCATTCGGACCCCGCAACGACCTCGCCAGGCCAGCCGCAGTCAACGAACCCATCAATACATGTATATAGTTCGACGAAATCGCCTGCTCCCTCGATAAAACATCTACTCCAACAGGCCCCTCATCAGCATGTGCAGCAAGACTGACCATCAACCTCAATCCATACCTGCCCTTCGTCGATATCTTCATGCCTCACCTCCGCAAATCATTCCAAATCACTCCGCGCCATCAACCAATAATACTCATATATATGCTCAAAACATGATTGTCAAGCAAATAAAGCAAAATACATAAGATATTGTTTATCGGTGTCGTTAGCACTTAACTTTTTATCGATGTTCTCTCCGATGTTCTGAATTCAACGCGAGTTCTCCTGGAGGGCGCAGGCGGCTTTCGCCCGACGAGCTTCTGGAGGAGGGCGCGGCGATAAGGGCAAGCGGGATAGAGTCGATACTGATAGTCAGCGGGGAGGACCCCGAATATCTCACCCCGGAGTTCCTGAAGTCCGCGGTCACAGGCCTGAAACGCATGTTCTCTTATGTCGCCGCGGAGATATATCCGCTGAGCACCGGTGTGTACAAGGACCTTTTCGCCGCCGGGCTCGACGGGCTAACCCTCCACCAGGAGACATACCACCGCGAG
>JAFGFR010000062.1 GCA_016930955.1 Victivallales bacterium
CACGGGTTTCACATGGGGTCATAGTTGCTGGTTGCTGGTTGGTTGTTGGTTTTTCTGAAACCTGACACTGAAACCTGACACCTGTTCGGGGTTCACAGTTCACGGTTTTTGATTAGGGCGAAATATTAAGTTGAAAGATTGGGGTTTACAGCAATACGTGAAGAAGTTCGAAAGTTCTGGAGTGTTTTACAGCATTACTGCAACACGGCATCACTGCATCACCGATTACCGGCCTCCGTTTTTCGTGGCGATTTTAAGACTATGCTTCGATTTTTCCATAATTCAACCAGACACAGGCTAAGGGAGTGTTAAATCGCCGTCGCCTGGGCTATTTTTGTTTGAGCTTCTCATAGAGCCTCCAGTCGGTCATGTCGCAATGGATTGGAGTGATTGAGACGTATCCTTGCTGTACGGCCTTGGCGTCGCTTCCGTCCTCGTGGAGCGTGTCGTTGGCCTCTCCCTTCAGCCAGTAGTATCGCCTGTTTCCGGGGTCGGTCCTTTGGTCATAAGTGTCGGTCCAGGCGACTCTGCTCTGGAATGTGATCTTTTCACCTTTGTAGCTTTGTTCGTCGAGAGGGGGGAAGTTCACGTTGAGGAGAGTTGAGGGGGGCAGGCTCTGTTCCAAAAATTGCTTGACCAGCACGGCGGTGTGATGGGCCGCGAAGCTGTAGTCATTGGATGTCCAAGATGCCAGGGACACGGCCATTGACGGGATTCCGAGCAGGGCTCCCTCCATGGCGCCGGAAACCGTCCCCGAATAAAGGACATTGACCCCGATATTGGGGCCTGCGTTAATACCGGACACGACCGCGTCCGGTTTTTGCTCCACGAGGGAGTTTACGCCAAGCTTCACGCAGTCGGCGGGAGTCCCGGAGGAGCAATAGCCGACAATTTTACCGTTCCTCTTGAATTCCTTGACACGCAATGGATCGGAGATAGTGATTCCGTGCCCTACCGCGCTACGCTCGGAGTCGGGCGCGACGATCGTGACTTCAGCAATCGCACACAGCGAATCATACAGCGCAAGTATGCCCTCGGCATAGATGCCGTCATCGTTGGTCAAAAGAATTCTCATAATCCTCGTTAAAATATCCTTTCGCGAGAAAGGTTCAAGCAATGGTTTCGAAGTTGGCTCTGGAGACACTACGCCACCGCGCCGAATCCGATCATCTTTTTGTTGTGCCCGTTTTGAGTCTCCTCTTTAATCAGGTTCTCCAGAAGCGGCATTGTTATGATTTCATTCTTCTCGCATGCGGCGTCGAATGCGGCTTTCACCGCTATGTTGCGTATGATTCCGCCGCTCAGCTTGTATTCTCTTGCGAGACGGTCGAAATCAATGTCTTTTGCCAGAGGGGCTTCCTTGGGGAAATGATGTTTCCAGATTTCTTTTCTTGCCGCGGACGACGGGAAGGGGAATTCCAGGTGATGCCTGATCCGGCGAATGAAGGCCTTGTCCAGCCTGTCAGGCATGTTCGAGGTCAGCAGGACAATCCCGTCGAACTTCTCGATTTCCTGCAGCAGGCTGTCAATTTGTTGGTTGATGTAGACGGAATGATGAGACCCGCCCTCAAGCCTGGCCGTGAACAGTGCGTCAGCCTCGTCAAACAGCAGCACGGCCTCAGCATCCCTGGCGGATTCAAACACTTTCTTGAGGTTTTTCGATGTCTCGCCGACATAGCAACTGACCACGGCTGGGATGTTCACCGGGTATAGATTCAATCCCAGCTCGGAGGCGATGGCTTCAGCCGCCATGGTCTTCCCGACGCCGGGCTGCCCGTGAAACAATGCCGTAATCGCCTTCCCGTAGTGGATGGTGTTCTTGAAATTCCACTTTTCATAGACTTTGCTGGAGTTGCGGTATTCGTTGACGATCCGGGCGAGCTGCTTTTTCAGGGTCTCCGGAACAATGATCTCATCCATTTTCACCTTCGGCGTCACCTTGTCGGCATAACGTCCAAGCTGGCCGTCGCGCTGTTTCCTGGCGGCCCATCGCAAGTCCTGGTGGAACACCTTGGCCTTGTCTCCTGTTCTGGCTATTGCTTTCTGCGATGCCAGGAGCACGGCATTTTTTATGTACCCGCCGGAGAACTCGTACCGTTCCGCAAGTTCAGAGAGATTGACATCGTCGGACAACGGCATTTGATCAGGGAGATGTTCCTTCCATATCTTTTGTCTCATTTCCGGAGTGGGTATCCCAAAATCGAGCTTGTACAGGATTCTGCGGTCAAGAGCCTCGTCAAGAATCTGCTTTCTGTTTGTCGCGAGAATCGCAATCCCGTCGAATCTCTCAAATTCCCTCAGTATGGTAGGCATATTGCGGTTCATGCACCTGTCTGAGAAAAGCTCGTCGGCCTCATCAAAGAAAAGTATGGCATTCTGCAGGCCGGCCTCCCTTAGAATCAACTTGAAGCTTTCCTCGAAAGACCCCTTGCATTCAAGAAGATTCGGCGCATTGACCTGAAGCAGCTTGAGTTTTGCATCATTTGCCAGAGCATGGGCAAGCATGGTCTTTCCTGTCCCGGGATCCCCGCTGAACAGCATAATGGTGCCCATACCGTAGGACAGAATGCTTTCTATACCCCAATCCACCCGGCGCTGCATGAACCTGGCGCGATCTTTTACAAGGCTCGACACCTCCTGCTTCAATTCCTCATCCAGGACGACCTGGTCAATCGAGACTTCAGGAGTGATGATCTCGCTGAATGCGAGGATCAAGTCCTCGGGCGCGTCTTCCCCGTAGATGGCGCTGCTGATGCGCCTGGGAAGCTCGATGGAGGTCTCGAGGAAATCGTTTTCAGTCCCCGATCCTCTTCTTCCATATTCCATCAGGACGAGTCCTTTGCTGAAGAGCGTGCCGGTGCTCATGAGATAATGACGGAACTTTACTCTGTCCTCAAACGAATCAGTCAGGATATACAGGAACTCTTTGATCTCCCAGGTCTTGTTTGGCGCGTTAAAATTCAACCTGTCAGCCAGAGTGTCAAAACGAGTGTCGGTGGATACCGCCAGGGAAAGGGCAATCACATTTTTCTCGAACTCACACAGCTTGTGCTGCCTGGCCATGTCCTCCAGATGCAAAGGGACCTCGGAGGCCTTTATCCTTTCGTTAAAGGATATTCGGGACGCATGATGTTGCCTGCCCATGGTCTCCATCTTTTGAGGAAGGTCCATTTTCGTCTTGAGCCCCATCTTGGCATAAAAATTTTTCGTCTCATCCGTATACCGCGCACTGCTTGAACTAAGGATCTCATTCATGTTCCTAACGGCATAAAGGCATGAGCGCTGGTACAGCAGGTCAAAATAAGCCTCCAGATATTCAAAATTGCTCTTGAATCCGGTTGAAAGCACTTTTTTCGAATTCATTGTCTATTCCCTCCAACCCTGCAGGCATTCTTCCATGGAGTCTTTGATGGATTTTCTCTCGGCATCTGAATCAGCCTTCTGAAGCGCCATCAGGAAAACATCCTCAGCCCAGGCCTTGGCGTTAAGGCCATCAGGATGCGAGATGATTTCACCCATGATGCAGTATTGTGTGCCTGTTTTGGCCTTCGCCACAGCCTCATGGCACAATTCAATTCCCCAGTGGCGATCCTTCAATCGGTTGACCACGCCATCAGCCACTTCCGACAACTGCTTCCATGTCTGGACCTTCCCGTAGGCAACCTTATAGTACTCAAAGGCTTTCTCACGGTTGTCGTTGACAAGACCAATAACCCCTTCAATCAATGAATCCCATTCTCCCTCAGTCATCGGGCTTTCAGTTGATCCAATTTCCTGCGATTCCAACTTCTTTTCCGTTTGCATTGCCAACTCTCCTTTTTTACTTGAGAAGAACAATAAATCAAAGGGGTGGACATCTTGTGGGCAGGCATCGGCGGCGGTCGGGAATGCAGTGTTGCCGTAATGCCGTGATGCTGTAAAACACTCCAGAACTTTCGAACTTACGAACTCCCGAACTTCTTCACGTGTTGCTGTATTGCATTGATGCGTAGCATCTTTTGGAGTGCGGCGTGCAAGCCTAGCCGGAGCCTTGGCGAAG
>JAFGFR010000063.1 GCA_016930955.1 Victivallales bacterium
CTTCAGAGACATCTTCTTCGACTTCTCTCGTGACTGCTTCTTAACAGCCTGGATGTCCTTCCTGATCTTCTCGTTAAGCTCGACCTTCTCAAGGAGAATCTCGGAGTCCTTCAGGTGCCTGTGCAGATAGTCGGCCACGGCCAGCCTGACGGCGTTGACTATCCAGCCGCGTATGTCGCTGTTGCCAAGTTTGTTCTTGGTCTGAGACTCGAAGATCGGATCCTGCAGCTTTATGGCGATCGAGCCGACAATCCCGTCGCGCACGTCGTTGCCGTTGAACGACTTGCCTGAAAAATCGTTTATCCCCTTCAGTATCCCCTCCCTGAATGCCGACAGATGCGTGCCGCCATCGTTCGTGTACTGCCCGTTGACGAATGAGAAGTAGGTCTCGCCATAGTTGGACGTGTGCGAGAAAGCGAATTCAAGGGTCTTGTCCTTGTAGTGGATGATGTTGTATATCTTGTCGTCCTCTATCTCCGTTTCCACCAAGTCCCTTAGCCCGTCCCTGGAGTAATAACGCAAACCGTCGAGGTGCAACGAGAGCCCGCTGTTAAGGAAGGCGTACATCCAGAGCCTCTTCTCTATGTACTCGTTCTGGAATTGGTATTTTGGGAACATCGCCGAGTCGGGCACGAACCTTACGAATGTACCGTTCGGCTCGTCGGTACTCCCGGAGTCCTCCCCGAGAAGTTCCCCCTGTTTGAAACTCGCGCGATGGTATTTGCCGTCTCGATACGAAACCACCTCAAACTCCTCCGAGAGTGCGTTGACGGCCTTGGTGCCCACACCGTTGAGCCCGACGGAGAACTGGAAGACATCGGTGTTGTATTTCGCCCCGGTGTTTATCTGTGAAACGCACTCGATGAGCTTGCCCAGCGGTATGCCTCTGCCGTAGTCCCTCACCGACATGCTGCAGCCTTCCAGCGACACCTCGATCTTGCGCCCGTGCCCCATGATGTACTCATCAACGGCGTTGTCTATCACCTCCTTGAGCAGTATGTAGATGCCGTCGTCAGGGTGCGAGCCGTCACCCATTCTCCCTATATACATCCCCGGACGGATCCTGATATGCTCAAGCGAGCTCAGCGTTTTGATCTTGCTTTCATCGTAAACTTGTGCGGTTTCAGACATTTAAGCTCCTCATTATAGCTAACGACGCGGATGGGGATGAAAAATATATCTTTTCTGGAAAATGTCCAGTGAAAATAAAAAAACAAACTCGGCCTGCTCATTGGGGAAATGCTGGGTGGGCATGTCGCGCCGAGGAAAAATATCTTCAATTTTGTCTAAAAGGGCTTGCCACTGCGTGGCTTCCATGATATAATACCGGCCTTTTGCGCTCAGGGAACTTGAAATTGTGTGTTTCGGGCGCGGGAGGAAAGACGGTTTTTTCAAGACAATTTAACCCAATGATGTTTTCCCGGCCGGTGGCTGCGGCAAAGGCATCGCAAAAAAAAAGAGGCTGCGTATGGCGAAAGTGACGGTTCAGGATCTCATGGCGGCGGGTGTCCACTTCGGACATCAGACCAAACGTTGGAACCCCAAGATGAGCGATTATGTCTATGGGGTCAAGAGTGGAATCTACATTATCGATTTGGGCAAGACCATGCACCAGATCGCGGCGGCGTGCAATTTCCTCCAGCATACAGTGGCCGATGGCGGCACGATACTGTTTGTCGGCACCAAGAGGCAGGCGCAGGAGGTCGTGAAGGAGGCCGCCCTGGATACAGGGTCGTATTTCGTCACCGAACGCTGGCTGGGAGGAACCCTCACAAACAACAAGACGATTCAGCAGAGCGTCAGTAAGATGCACGAGCTGGACAAGCTTCTTGACGATAACTCGGGCGAAGGCGCCGCGATGAAGAAGAAGGAACTCTCATCCTGCACACGCAAAGCCAACAAGCTGCACCGCAACCTCGACGGCATCTGGAACATGAAGAGACTCCCAGCAGCTCTGGTTGTCGTGGATGCCTGCCATGAAAATATAGCCGTCGCGGAGGCAAGCAAGCTGGGGATACCCATAGTCGGCATCATCGACACCAATGCCAATCCTGACCGTATCTCATACCCTATCGTGGCCAATGACGATGCCGTGAAGTCAATAAGTGTGATAATGGGGGTTTTGAAGGATGCGGTGAAGGTTGCTTCCGAGATATATCTGAAGAGGGCTGCGGAGGAGAAGGCTCGCAAAGAGGAGGAGAAGGCGCGTCGCGACGAGGAGAAGGCAAGGGAAAGGGAGGCTAAGGCCAAGGAACAGAAGGAGAAGAAGCCAGTTGCTGAGAAGGGGAAGGAAGGTGGTGGGAAGTCCTCTTCGACGAAGTCCCGCTCGAAGGCTCCCAAAGTGAAGGATGCTGCGCCTGCCACCGCCGAGAAGGGTGAAAAGGTTGGCAAGAAGCCTGCCAAGGGTGCTGCGGACAAAAAAGCTGCCCAGAAAGAGGTGGTTGTGGAACCGGTTGAAAGCAAGGAGAAAGAATAATGGCCGAGATAAGCGCACAGGCAGTCAAGGAACTGCGGGAGAAGACGGATGCAGGAATGATGGACTGCAAGAGGGCGCTGGTCGAGGCCGGCGGCGACATGGGCAAGGCAATAGAGATTTTGCGCAAGGCGGGTATAGCGAAGGCCGAGAAGAAGTCCGGCAGAGCCACGAAGGAAGGCAGGATCGTGTCTTTCATAGACGGTGGCACCGGGGTGTTGCTCGAGGCTCTCTGCGAGACGGATTTTGTCGCCACGAACCAGAAGTTCACTGAATATATCAATGAGCTTGCTGCCAGGGTTGCCGGATATGATGCGGAAGGCGATGTCTCAAAGATGCTTGCAGATAACGAGAAAGCAAGCCTGACAGCCTTGATCGCGACGATCGGCGAGAACATGCAGCTGCGCAGGGCGCTAAGATGGGTCAGCAAGGGAAGCTGCGCATCATATCTCCACATGGGCGGCAGGATCGGAGTGCTGGTCGACGTCGAGGGCGATTCGAGCCAGGATGCTCTCAACGACCTATGCATGCACATAGCCGCCTTCAAGCCTGATTATGTCACTCCGGAGGAAATTCCTGCAGACGTGATGGCTAAAGAGAAGGACATAGCGGCTCATCAGGTCAAAGGGAAGCCTGCTGACATAGCCGAGAAGATCGTCATGGGCAAGATCAGCAAGTGGTACAAGGAGGTATGTCTTGTGCACCAGCCTTGGATCAGGGACGACAAGCAGACAGTCCAGTCGGCGAATCCCGGGATGCGTATCAAGCGTTTCGTCCGCTGGGAGATAGGCGAGGATATCTAAGCTGTCATTTTTGAGATTTAACGGCTCTGTTCAAGATCATCGGAGAGGGCATTGCTGCAGAGCCAACTTCAAAACTCCTCGTGGCCGTGCGGCCTGCCATTTTGGATGCGAGGGCACGCCGAGGCGGAGGGGGGCATACCTTCTTGGTTTACCCCGACCGCCTAGGGCAACTCACGCATTTCTCGTCGTGACATGATCCGCCAGATCGGACAAAAGGCCATTATAGCGGTTTCGGGGGAGTGCATCAACAAGACTTTTTGCATCCTGCGCCAGCGCCGAACATTCATCCAGTACCGCCGCCTCGGCTCCCGAATCGCTGATTATTCTGCGAATCTCGCAGATGTCCTCGTGTGAGAATTTTGGTCTGCGTACAAAAGCCATAAATCTTGAGCGCCCTCCGTCGTCGAGATTCTCTAAAGTCCTCAAAAAAAGCATCGTGGGCTTGCCCCCCGAAAGGTCGGAAGCCAAAGGCTTGCCGGTTTCTTCTTCGTCAGAATATATCCCCAGCCAGTCGTCACGGAGCTGGAACGCCAGTCCTATAGCCCTCGCATATTTTGATATCAAAGCGACACGGCTGTCCTCTCTTACACCTTCACCGATTCCCATCCCGATTGCCGCGCCGGACACAGCACAGAAATCCAGCAAGGCTCCCGTCTTCATCTCCAGCATCCGCCTGACTTCCGCGATTGTAACCATGTCCCAGATCTTGTGCGAATAATCGACATCCAAGGCTTCACCGCTGATCAAGACCCGCCCCACATTCTCATGGAGCTCACGCGCAAGCCATAGCACCACATCGCCCAAGACTCCGCACTCGACCGACCGCAACAGCATGTTCGCCGCCCACCCGTGCTGTATGTCGCCCGCAAGCATCGCCATGTCCCGCCCGTACTTCAAAGCATCCGAACAGCCCATCCCCAAAGAACTTGCGAATTCCGCAAGCGACGCATGTGACGATGCCCTGTGCCTGCGCAAGGCATCATCGTCAATTATATCGTCGTGAACCAGCGTCCAGTTGTGGTATATCTCAACCGCTGCAGCTGCAAATCTCGCAGAATCCACATCACCGCCGAAAAGCCCGCAACAGAAGCGAAGAAGGGCCGAGCGCAGACGCTTGCCGCCGCGCAACGGATAGTCCCTTACCGCCTCCCTGAGACATTCAGGCATGACAGACACAGGATACATGTCCTCCCCGATCACCCTGCCCATCAGATCCGAGTTGATCTCCAGCTCGCGCAGCAGTTCTCCTGTCATTTGATGCCTCCCGATCTACTTGAACATTGATCCCGCTTTCTTGCCGTAACGAAGTATCTCGTCCATAGGGATGTTGAAATTTATGTCGAAGGATATGCCCTGGAACCTTGCCTTTGGATCGCCTTCCCCCGAAGGTCTCAGCACAGTGTTCTCGTCAAACGCGAAAGGAAGCCTGTCGCTCGGGGCACCGTCAAGCTCAAGCCTTATGTGCATCATGTCACCCAAGGTATTGAAGTTCATGCGGACCCAGTTGTAGCTGTAGTCCCGCAGAGCCTCCCGCGCAATGGCCATCTGGATGCTCGTGGCAGCAAGTTCGCTGCCTGTAAAATCCTTGAGCTGTATCTTGCCGCCTTGCCCCGGAGTGGAGTATAAATACCCGTTCCTGATGTGTAGCTTCCCGTTCCTGTAAACCACGGGTATGCGCCCGGCCACCCTGCCTTCTCCCGATGCCTGGGCAATCTTGAGCTGCCCAAGGAAGTCCGTCACCCTCATCCGGTCGCAGAAAAAAGTGAAGTCAAGGTTCTCAAGATCGTCAAGGTCAACCCTCACTGCCCCGAAATCCATCACACCTCCACACCACTCGACAACACTCCTCTCAAGAAAAATCTTCCTCGCTGTCTCCATCTGGAAGCGGATATCCCCTGCGCCAAAATCAAGATCCTTGTACTTCAGGCCCGCGAAAGACAGCCGTTGCTCAGGGCCGCTACGCATCGCCCGGAGATCAGGAATGTCAAAATCAACATTCAAACCACTTACACTTACCCCTTTGTCCAAGTCCTCGATGTCCGCGCCCGCGATTTTCGCCCCTGCTCGCAGAGACCGTTTGTCAAACAAAAAACTCCCTCCGCCATCCCCGGACACAAACATACCTTTCATCTTCGGAGCAAAAATACCAACATCAAAACGAGCATTCGAAACCCTTATCTCAGCCTCGGCGACACCGGTACATCCATCGGATGCACGGCCAGGAAGAAGGCATTTGCCGGAAAGCGAGATCGAACAATCATCACCCCCAAGCGCCTCGGACAATAAATTGCCGTCAAAAAGCACTTCCCCGGCAGACTGTCGAAACACTATCCTCCCGATGCCCAAACCACTGCCCTTGTAGCTCATCCTGCCCACGTCCAGATGACCCGAATCACTTCCCCCGGAAGTCACGGGCCGCCAATGAAAAACATCAGATAACCCGAATCCCAGCAAGAGTTTGCCTTCAACATCCTTTAAGCTCGCCCCGGCGAGGGAAAAATTTCCATCTGCGAATTCAGCAGAAACTTTCCCGTCAAGACGGTCGGAATCCTGATATACACCGCCTGAAACACCGAGCCGAGGAATATCCAAATCCGCCCTCCCCCCCACCGAGCCTCTCAACCCTGCCAAAAAAATTGCGAATTTAGCATAAAAATCCTCGCAACGACTGTCGGCCGACAGCAAGCCCTCAGAGGAAATATCGAATCGTAGCTCCTCGCAGGAAAGACCTTGAGGAACAAAAGGCACACGGCTAAATCTTTTCCCCGCCCCCGAGGCAGACAGACAGAAAAAACCATCACAGGAAATAGAAAAATCCAAATCAAAAGGAAGCTCAACTCGGAACTCGACATCCTCGGTGAAACGCCTGAAAACAAGCAAAGAGTCACGCAGCTCCACTCGTGCCCCAGGTGCGATCGCCTTGAGAAAGCCCTCCGAAATCCTGAGCCTGCCGACAAAAGGCTCCGGCTTCACAGCCTTGTCAGCTCCAACATCAAAATCGCCACGGGGCAAAGCCACGCCAGGAATGTAATACCTCCCACGCGACTCGACTACATCAATCGAAAGGCCAGACACAACGATCTTGTTCCACCCGGAAGAGGCACCTGAACGCACAATCTGAAGCTCACGCGCGAAAACGCCGGGATTATCTTTCGGCCCCACCCTGATATTCCGGACACATATCTCGTCCAGCGACAGCCCCACAACTTCCATCGAAAGATCGGATACGCCGAACGCCCGCGAGACGATCCTCGTGCCAACTTCAAGCATCCGAGGCGCAGAGACAACAAGATGCCAAATCAAAAACAACGGCACAAACACCAGAACGAGCGCATAAAACACCCGGAAAAACAACTTGCGCCTTTTATCCTTAGTACTAGACACCATTTGACACCATGCACAAGTATATCTCAACTAAGCTGTTTTTCAAATTAGCCAGTTCCAAAAACTACCCGTGGCCGCCCAAAGGGTTGGGGCGGAGGCACAGCAGACGGCGTTCCCAACGCGGTTCACACAGAGTTTTGACACTGCCCTCTTAATCCGATTCCGATTCCGACCCCGATTATTATTGCCAACAAGAAGGTATGCCATATGCGCCCGGAGGTCGCAAGCTACTGCTGCCGAAGCCAGGTCAATGACTCGTGGGGTGAGGTCGTCCCGCCTTCAGCTCTTACTTGGGGCAGGGTCGTCCCGCCCCTGCAGTGTAGGA
>JAFGFR010000004.1 GCA_016930955.1 Victivallales bacterium
TGGGACATTCCTGCGTTCATGCTCCCATGATTTTACTGTCACAACTGAGACACCCAGAATACTCGCAATCTCGGACTGCGACAAATCCTTCTCAACTCTGATCCTCTGAAACTCAAGTCCTGTCATAAAACTTTTATATTTCATCTGAAAGGTTTCCTTTGTAATGCTTTTCAATTTAAAATACACTAATCAAATATTTTTACAAGAGAGCATTGATGGTAATCACTCCCCTGCCCTACATTAAAAGAATTGCCTCCACCGCATGTTTACTGGTCATGATTTTCTTCTACAAACAGGGTGATATTTGCTACTCACTCACTCACCCATCCATCCATCCATCCATCCATCCATCCATCCGGTGCAGGGTCAATGACTCGTGGGCTGAGGTCGTCCTGCCCTGAGCGTCTTTCGTGGGGCAGGGTCGTCCCGCCCCTGCCGTGCAGGAATGCCGGGGGCGGGACACCCCCGGACCACGCTCCGACCCGCGAACCTTGAATTGTGTCCTTGACTAATATCCACGAGGTGCTATATTGCCTCTGGTTTAGCTTGCGAAGTGTTGCTGAACAGGCCTTCTTATGGGGTTAGCATATCACAGGGGATTGCTATGACAAGAGACGCTTTAACCGAATCGCGCAGGGGGATATTGCTTAAGATCGGGGCTTCGGAGTCTGATTCCGAAAGTATACTCGACTACAATTCTGGTGTATTCAACCACTCCAAGCTTTCCGAGGAGCTAAGCTTTCCACTTGAGGACGAGCTCTTTGCCAAGAGCTGGAGAGCCTATCAGGAGGATGCGGCTTCTCTGGGTGTCTTTTCTGTGATAAGGAAAGTTTGCCCTCAACTCAATTTTCCGATAAGCGACAAGACTGCGGAGAGCCCGGAGTACAAGGACGCGGTATTGTACGCCAATCTAAAACCCGAACGGCTGGAAGCCAACGATCTGGGGATCAAAGATGCGGACAAGATGCAGCTTGCCGTGGTGCAGACCGATGCAGGAGCGATTCCAATGCTCCACGTCCCTGACAGGGAGGACTTCGAGCGAGTGCTGAAGGCAATGCTCTACAACAACACCGACACTGCCGTCCCCCCTTGGGTCACATCGGCTTTTGTGCGCGAATTCCGCAACTCCGAGAGAATAGCCGCACACCGCGAAAGATTCCAGAAGAAAAAGGCGCTGATGAACCTGAATGCCACATGGCAGGACGAGTTTCAGAAAATCCTGCTCAACAAAGAGCAGTATCTTGACTCTCTGATAGTTGTCTGTGGAGGCTATGCATCCAACATTCCCCCCGAGGATTTCGGGCTTGGCCACGATGAGTGGATAGCCAGGTCCGTTGTGCTCGGCAGGGAAAAGGAGGCATTGCGGTACTTCATGAGGCGTCTCTTCGGCATCGAGAAAAACCACCCCTATTTGGAGTTCATCGTCACCTACGGGGCATTGAAGGCCACCTTCAAGATGTACGACAAGGAGAACCATTTGAAGTTGCTTCTGCCACCTCCCGAGTCGAGTGTCGCCGTAAGGGGGCTTGACTTGTCCGACAAAAGTTTGAGCCAAGGCGCTGGTGAGTTGATAAGGAGTCTGATCATCAAGGCCGCCGACAACCTTGCGGATTTCGAGAAGATATATGCCGGTCAACTCGAGGCCAACGACCCGAAACTGATGGTGATAAGCCTGACCTATGTGACCATGGAGGAGATGGCTTCAAATCTCGAGCCTCTGGAGAAGATATACTTCAGTCTGGCAGAATAGGCGCGGCATCGCGAGAAGAAAGAGAATGCCGGCTAGTCTGCGTGCGGGACCATCCTGGAGACCGCCTGTATTGCAGTGGCTTTTCCCGTGGGAATGTCATATGATATGACAACACCGTCGAGTCTGATGTCGGTCTCTTTGACGGCAAGCCTTCCGGGCATCCCTGAAAGGAATTTGAAGAGCACGTCCTCGACCTTTCTGCCGAGGACGGAGAACTCGGCCCCGACCATCCCGGCATCGGAGATGAAGGCTGTCCCGCCTGGAAGAATCTTCGCATCGGAAGTCTGGACGTGTGTGTGGGTGCCTATGACCGCAGTGACCCTGCCGTCAAGATAGTATGCCATGGCCGCCTTCTCGCTCGTGGCCTCGGCATGGAAGTCAACGATCCTGCATTTCACATTCTTCGGGATATCCTCGAGTATCTTGTCTGCGGCATCGAAGGGACAATTCGAGCCATCCCTCATGAAAATCCTGCCCGCGAGGTCTATCACGGCCACATCCCCCCCGCCCGGATTGCGGAAGACCCCGTATCCCCTTCCCGGCTGCCTGAAACTGAAATTCGCTGGCCGAAGAACAAATGGGAGCCCCTCAATCTCATGCTGGAACTCCTTCTGGTCCCAGGTGTGGTCGCCCATCGTGACCACATCGACAGCGTTTGGATATATCTCTTTGAGGCATTTTGCATTGGCCCCCCCTCCCCCGGCGATATTCTCGGCGTTGGCGATGCAGAACTGGCAGTTGAACTCGCGCCTGAGCTCCGGCACAAGACGCTTGACGGCATTTCTGCCGCCCTTCCCTACTATGTCGCCAATAAACAAAAGATTCATAAATTCGATTTCCCCTGTTGCATCATCTCCCGAAGCAACTATAATCCCCGTATTCTAAAAAACAATTGCAGAACTATTCTTGGAGGAAGATGAGCGGACGCGAAATCTGTAAGATACCCACGGTAGTCATAGTCGGACGGCCCAATGTCGGGAAATCGTCGCTTTTCAATCTGATGGTGGGCAGGCGCAAGGCCATAGTGCATGAGGAAAGCGGTGTCACCCGTGACAGGATAATATCGATGGCTGCATTCAAGGGCAGGATTTTTCAGGTTGCAGACACCGGTGGTCTCGGGGTTTTCTCTTCCGAGACCAAACGACTCGGACAGTGGGATGCAGGAATAAGGGCACAGGTGGAGACGGCGCTGGAGAGCGCGGATATGATTGTTTTTGTCACTGAAGCATCTGCCGGGATGACTCCTTTGGACAACGATATAGCAAGGCATCTGATGACGAGCGGGAAGCCTTGTTATGTTGCCTCCAACAAGTCCGACACCCCTGCGTTGGATCTGATGGCCCAGGATTTTGCCGCATGCGGCGCGGAAGCGATTTTCCCGATCTCCTGTTTGCATCGCCGCGGCATCGGGGAGCTTTTGTCGGCAATGGTCACGCGCATCGAGGCGCCCCGCGCAGGCGATGAGTGCTCGACTCCCTTGAACATAGCCGTGGTCGGCAGGCCCAACGTGGGCAAATCTTCTCTGGTCAACCGCCTCCTGGGCGAGGACCGTATGATGGTGAGCGACATTCCCGGCACGACAAGGGATGCGGTTGATGCAAGGTTTGATCTGGAGTTCCGCGGAGAGAGGATATCTGCGGTGCTTGTGGACACCGCAGGGCTGCGCAAGAAGGGACGGGCAGACAGTGCTGTGGAGATTTTCAGCATAATGCGTTCGGAGTCGGCGGTCAAGCGTTCGGATATAGTGCTGCTGGTGTTAGATGCCTCTGAAGGAAAGGTTACCGCGCAGGACAAGAAAATTGCAAGCATGGTCGAAGCATCGGGCAAGGGCTGCATAATCGTTGCCAACAAATTCGACTTGTGCCATGGGGCAGATAAGATCACACTGATAGAGGCCTTGCGGAATTCGCTGAAATTTTTGAGATATACTCCGATAATCCTCTCCTCCGCTGTTGGAGACAGGCATTTCGACAAGCTTTCCGAGCAGATAGCCATACTCAAGAACCAGATGAATCTGAAGGTGCCCACACCGGTGCTGAACAAGCTGCTGAGCGATGTTTGCGGGAGGACTCCTCCTCCTCCTTCCACCGGCGGCAGGTCGTTGAAGATATACTACGGCACGATGACGGACAGCACTCCGCCGCATTTCATACTCTTTGTCAACGACCCGAAGCTCTGCACCCAGTCATACATGCAGTATATCAAGAACTCGCTTCACGACAGTCTGGGGATAACGGGCTGGCCGGTGACCTTGAGTTTGAAGAGAAGGGAGAAGTGACTCGCTGTGAGGTCGTTTGCTTTCAAGTTGAGCGCACCCGGCAAGTTTTCATTGGAATCGGTGTGCTTGCCCGAGCCCGGGGCCGGGGAAAAGCGCCTGAGAGTGCTATGTTGCTCGCTCTGCCGCACAGACGCGAAACTGTGCCATTCAGGACACCGCGACATGCGCCTTCCTGTCATCCCGGGGCATGAGTTCTGCGGCATTGACCCCGAGGACGGCAAAATGTACGCCGTGTGGCCAGGAGTGGCATGCGGGAAGTGTGAGTTATGCCTCAAGGACATGGGTAACATGTGCAGCAGCCTTCAGATAATCGGATTTCATCGTGACGGCGGGCTTGCGGAATTCGCAAATGTCCCTGAGACATCGCTGGTGCAGCTGCCCTATGGGTTGCCCTGCGAGCTTGCCGCCTTTGCCGAGCCCATGGCCTGCGCAATAAACGCCCTCGACCTCATCGGGCTCGCATCAAAAGAAAGGATCGCCGTCTTCGGCGCTGGACCTCTGGGCCTGATGGCTGCAAAATCCGCAAAAGCCTTGGATGCCGATGTGTTGCTTGTCGAGAACTCTCCCGAGAAGCGAGAGAGAGTTGGCCAGATATGCAGGGATGAGGGCATTCCCCTTGCCGATATTGCCGGCGCCGCAGGTTTTGACAAGTCATTGAATGCCACGGCAGCGCCTGATGCCTTTAATGCCTGCATGGAAGCACTCGCACCAGGAGGAGGCATGTCATTCTTCAGCGCACTGCCGCCAGAATCGGAACCAATCCCCGTTAGGCAGTTGAACGATCTGCATTACAGGCAGATCGCCCTGAAAGGAGCCTATGGCTGCACCAAGGGACAAATGTCGAGGGCTCTGGACATGATAAACTGCTCTCCTGCATTCTTTAGGTCTCTGACAGAGAAACAGATAGGGATTGAGGATGTGCCGGGATATCTTGAACGTTTGCCAAGCGGGAGATATCTGAAGTTTGCCGTATGCTTCGACGATCCGGACATCACAACCCAAGATAAAGGACACTGCCGCCAATGACAAATGAAAAAGACCTGCGGGCATTCGGAAAGCTGACATGCAGAATCGCCAGGGGTGAAATGATGACGCGCGAGGAGTCGCGTGATGCCTACACCCAAGTGATTCTCGATATGCAGCCCGAGCTCCAGCAGGGTGCCTTTCTGATGGCGCACATAACCCGCGGACCGAGCGTGGAGGAGCTCGCCGGAGCATGGGAGGCCATCGACCTGCACGACACCAGCAAAATAGAATGCTCCATCAAAGGCAAAGTGTGCGACATCGTCGGCACAGGCTCGGATCCTCTGAAAACCGTGAATTGCTCCACTCCCGCAGCCTTGATAGCTGCCTCTTGCGGGCTTCCAGTGGCCAAGAAGGGTGCCCGACTGGTCACGGGGGTGTCGGGGGCATCGGACATCCTCGAAGCCTTGGGGATAGACCTCTCCGCCCCGCTGTCCGTCGCGGAGAACTGCCTGAACACCAACGGCATATGCTATCTTCCCGGTGAGTCATTCCTCAAGTCCGGATGGGCCAGGCTCATCAAGTCCATGCGCTTCACCTCGGCGTTCAACATCGTCGGGCCGTTAACCCGCCCCTGTAGCCAGACAAACTGCATTGTCATCGGCGGATACTCTCCAGGGGGTTGCTGCCAGCTTGTATCCATACTGCGCGACATCGGCATGCCCTCCGCGCTGGCACCCTTCGGCACGGCAGATGGATTTGACAAGTCGCTCGGCATGGACGAGTTCTCACCATGCGGCCCAACAAAAGTGGTCCAGTTGCGGAATTCGCAGATCGAGAGCTATGAGATCTCCCCAAATGACTTCGGGATGAGCCAAATCCCGTTCCAGTCGATTGCAAGCTCGCAGACCGCCGCCGAAAACGCTTCGAGGGTCAAAAAGGCTCTGACCAGCGACTTTGATTCCCCCGAGGGTGATTTCTTCTGCATGAATGCCGCCGCGGCACTCTTCATCTCGGAATACGCCAAAAGCTACTCTCGTGGCTATGATATGGCGAAACAGGCGCTCCACAAGGGCAAGGCGCATGAAAAGCTACTCTCCCTGTTGGGTCGATAACATCGACAAGGGAGCCAGCGTCAAAACTCCGCGTGAACCGCATTGGGAGCGCATGCTGTGCCTCCGCCTCAACCTTAAATCCTTCCAAAATGGCAGGCCGCGCGGTCAAGGGCAGGGTTAAATTGGCTCTAAGGTGAAGCCCCCCATGTCCGTTACTGCATCATGAAGAGGATCACCTCTTGCTCGATGCCTTCATCCACGAGCACGGCCTGCCTGGCATAGCGGACTGCGTCGGGATACCCCCCGTACCAGTCACAGAACA
>JAFGFR010000064.1 GCA_016930955.1 Victivallales bacterium
TCCATCTTCTGCGCCTGGAAAAGCTGCGCCTGCAAACTGTCGCGATCAGACTCGGCCAGCTTGAGGGCGGTGATGTCGCGAACCGTGGCCTGCAGGAAGGTCTCGCCACCCACCCCGACACTATTGAGCAGCACGGTGCTGAGGATTAGTTCGCCGTCCAGACGTCGGTGCGTCCACTCGAAGAAGTGGGAGCCCTCGCGCCTGGCGGTTTCGGTCATCTCCCTAGCCTTCTCGCTCGACAGCCGACCGTCGGGCTGAAATTCAGGTGAGACATCCCAAGGGCCGAGGGTCAGGAACTCGTCCAAATCGCGCACCCCGAACAGCTTCATGGCCGCCGGATTGCCCGAGGTAAAACGCCACGAAGGGGGCGCAAGCGTCATCATGGGATCGCGGGACTGGTCGAAGAGCACACGATGATGCTCTTCGCTCTTGGCCAATGCCGCTTCAGCTTTTTTGCGCTCGGTGATGTCGCGAAAGATACCCGCTAAGTAACGGCAACCGTCAATCTCGAACACCGCTGAGTTGACATCCGCCAGGAAAACCGTCCCGTCCTTGCGCTTGATGGGGATGTCCTCGGCCAGTGTGATTTCGCCCAGCACCTGTTTGTCGAATTGCGCCCGCACGCTATCGAAGGCTTCTGTCGGATGGATGTCGTTAACGAATAACTCCAAAATCTCCTCCGCGGAATATCCAAGCATCCGGCTGATCGCCCGGTTGCCAAGGACAAAACGGCCCGAATCGGCATCGGCAAGCAAAATACCGTCGCTGGCAAACTCGAAGACGGCCTGCAGGGTCTGCTCGTTGCGCGCGTGCACAGCTTCGGTGTCCATGACATACAGGGCATAGGCCACGTCCCCGGCCAGTTCCCTGAACAAAGATTGCTCTTCAACATCATCCGCCAAGTCAGCCGGCAAGGCGACCACCAGAAAACCGTAATCGCGATCCGCGTGCTGCAGCAGGCTGCTCAAGGCCGCAGTGTTTCGATAGGTTTTCGCCAACGGGCAGCGCACGCAATTGATGTTTGTATCGTGCATGACCACAATATCAGCGCCACCCAGCGCCTTTTTGCAGCACTCAGGCAGTTCTCCCCGAACAAGCTGCGCCTGAAGGGGCTGGGAACCTTCTCCGATCCCCGATTCACCAGCGGCACGCAGGCTGCCGTCCGGAAGGCGAAGACCGATCCACGCCGAGCGGTATCCCCGTGTTTCCGTGAGGACCTCACAGGAGCGGCGCAAAAGCGTATCTCGATCCTTCTCGTGTGTAATCAACTGGTTGACATTGCGTATCCCCTTGAGCACCTTGTTCAGATGAGTCTCCCGGCCCAACGCCTTACGCGTATCGCCGATGTCTGTGGAGAGAATCATCACCCCCTCCGGGATCGAGTCAAGACTCTTCAGGACAAGCTCGGCAGCGCGCCCCCCGACTTCCCCGGAACCCTTCTTGCCCTTAACTCCCATCCCTCTCTCCTGTTTGTTCAACGACCGCAACAAGACTCGGCGTCAAGCGTCGCACGAAACCAATTGTTCCCGCGTCCCCGTCCCCGTACACAGCATCCGCTTCACGAATCTGTTTGCCTCGCTCGACCATTCGGGTGAGCACAGCAACGATCCGAACGAGGATTTTCTTCGTGTACGCTTACCTGAACCGCTTCGCTGTGAACGTGAACGACTTAAGGCCGAAAGATTAATATAGCACAAAAACATCCTTTTTCAAAATAATCCATTTTTTTCAACTTTCGCGCTTGCAAAGGGCATATTATGGACATATGTTCACATTGAGACATGCATTGGATGACAACTTAAAGAAAGGAGGTATGTGATGCCTAGAGGAGACGGGACAGGCCCATCGGGAATGGGTCCGATGACAGGCAGGGGCGCGGGTTTCTGCGCCGGTTATGAAGTGCCCGGGTTCATGAATTCGGGTTGCGGGAGAGGATTTGGCGGTCGTGGCGGCGGGAGGGGCTGGCGCAACATGTACCATGCCACCGGTGTTCCAGGCCGTGCAAGAGGCGGATGGGGCGCGCAGTATGGGGCGATGCCATATCCCCAGCAGGCACCCGTGGCCCAGGACGAGAAGGAATATCTCGATAACTGTGTGAAGGGTCTCGAGGCCGAGCTTTCTGAAGTTAGGAAGAGGCTTGAAGAAATTTCAAAGGAATCAAAATAATGAAGATAGCTTTCAGCTCCTCCGGGGACTCGCTCGAGTCCCCTTTCGAATCCCGTTTCGGGAGATGCCGCAAATTCATCGTGTTGAATGACGCTGACGACAGCGTCGAGGTGGTTGACAACACACAGAACCTCAACGCGGCGCAAGGCGCGGGGATACAGGCAGCGCAGAACGTGGCCAATGCGGGTGTGCAGTGTGTCGTCAGCGGGCACTGCGGGCCCAAGGCCTTCATGACCCTCGATGCGGCCGGGATCAAGGTCTACACCTGCGAATCCCGCGGCAGTGTTGCCGATGCGCTCGATGCATTCAAGAAAGGCGAGTTGCCCCAGCTTGCCGGAGCCGATGTCAATGGACACTGGCAATAATTTTTTGAGGAACAAAAAATTATGAAGGTAGCGGTTGCAAGTGGTAAGGGTGGGACAGGGAAGACTACGCTTTCGGTGGCATTGGCCCTCAGCGTCGAGGAGCCGGTGTCCCTACTCGACTGCGATGTCGAGGAGCCGAACTGCCACCTGTTCCTCCCGAAACATGAACCGATGCAGACACGCGAGGTGTTCGTGCCAGTCCCGCACATTGACGAGTCACTCTGCGACAACTGCGGCGCATGCGCCAGATTCTGCCAGTTCAACGCGATCGCATCCCTGGGCGTAAAGACACTGGTGTTCAGCGATTTGTGCCACAGTTGCGGCGGCTGCGCGAAGATATGCCCGAAGGGCGCCATAACTGAAATGGACAAGTTGATAGGCAAGATAGGGAGCTTCAGGATTGGCGAGTTGTTCTTTGCCGGCGGCACCCTCGATGTCGGGCAGCCCATCTCCCCGCCGCTGATAAAGGAAGTCCTCAAATCTGTACCTGGCAGCCGCGACGGCCTGGTGATCGTGGACTCGCCCCCGGGGACTTCGTGCCCGATGGTCGCCGCCGTCTCGGAGGCAGACTTCGTCATCCTCGTCACCGAACCCACGCCATTCGGGCTGCACGACCTCAAAATCGCCGTCGAGACAATCCGCGAAATCCGCAAGCCACATTGCGTGGTCATCAACCGCTGCGACTCCGGCGACGACAGAGTAGAGCAATACTGCGACAAGCAGGGAATCCAGATAGCTCTCAAAATCCCCGACTCCAGAAACATGGCCGTGGCATACTCCCAAGGGAAAACTATGCTCGACGCCATGCCGGAAATGCGTCCGGGACTGGAAAGTATGATAAACAACGTTATACTTCAACAAAAACGGAAATAGACAACGGGAAAATGCAATGAGACTAGGAATGGTGATTTCACAGACGGAGCCGGAGACGGTCTTCAACGCCTTGAGACTAGCGTTGTACAGTCTTGAGCAGGGTGATTCGGTAAAGATCTTCCTCTCGGGCAAGGGAGTCGAGATACACGGGATTTCCGACGCGAAGTTCGATGTCCCGGGAATATGCAAGCAGATACTCGATGCAGGTGGCGAGTTCATGGCCTGCGGCTCATGCCTGAAGTTGCGGAATTCGCAGGGCAACGAGATATGTCCACTCTCGACTTTGAAGGATCATTACGATCTCGTGCGCGATTCTGACCGTATCGTGACGGTTTGATGGAAAAATAAGGAGATAAAGATGAAGGTTGTTGTCATTGGCGGTGTTGCGGCCGGGCCTAAGGCTGCGTCGAGGATAATCAGGCTCTGCCCGGATGCGGAGGTGACCATTTTAGAGAAGGACGAGTTCCTCTCGTATGCCGGCTGCGGGCTGCCATACTACATATCCGGGACAGTCAAGGAGCAGAAGGAGCTCATGGCCACACCAGTCGGTGTGCTCCGGGACCCCGTGTTCTTCCAGAATGTCAAGAACGTCAAGGTGTTGAACCATACAACCGCCAGGCAGATTGACCGCAGGAACAAGAAGGTGGCCGCCGTCGCGCAGGACGGGAGCGAGATCGTGCTCCCATACGACA
>JAFGFR010000065.1 GCA_016930955.1 Victivallales bacterium
CCGATCATCCCGGTGGCAGTGAAGAAGACCGGATCCGCATAGCCACCGACCTCGCGTCCCGCAAGCAGATTCAGCAGGTAGAAGCCGGGGGCGATGCCGATGATGGTCAACGGGATGGCACACATGATTATGAAGGGCATGAAGAGGCTGCGGGTCTGTACAATCAGGAGCAGGAATATCCCGAGCATGGCCACCGCGAAAGCGATGCCTAGGTCACGGAACACGCGGACAGTGATCTGCCATTCGCCCTCCCCGCCCCACTCGGCGCTTGTGCCGTTGTTCAGTCTCTGGCGCCATTGCCCTGACATCGCAGAATTGAAGCCCTCTGACACCGGTGAATTCCAGGATTTAGTGAGGATTTCCAGGATTATCTCTCCGGGTGGCCGGCCCATGCATTCGCCGTAGACGAACACGACCCGCTCAAGGTTTTTGTGGTAAATGGGTTGTTCCTCGGTTTCCCGCACGAAACGCCCGAGCTCTGAAAGCTGAACCATTTCCCCTTGCTGGGTATTTGCCCGTATCCATAGTTGTCCCAGCCGCTCCGGGACATTGCGGTCAGCAAAGGGCAGACGTACATTGATCACGAGTGGATTACGTTCTTTTCGGTCATGGACAGTGCCGGCGTCGCTTCCTGAAACCGCGATCTGGACTGTGCGGGTGATCTCTGCTACGCTCAGTCCGTGGACAGCGGCTTTGTCGCGGTTGACGAGGAAGACCAGTCGTTCGTGCGGGGTTTCGGCGCTGCTGTCAAGTTGGACGATATGCCTGCCATCCGTTTCCCGCATGATTCGCTTGAGTTCTTCTGATCCCGAGATGAGTTCAGAATAGGGTTGATCCGGGCGGCCGCGCAGCTCCACGGCCAAAGTCGAGAGGACGGGCGGGCCGGGGGGGACTTCAACCAGATTCAAAACGGCATTATGCCTCTCAGCAATGGCCATAAGTCGGTCATGGATGCGCAAGGCGATGGAATGGCTCTGTTGCTTGCGCCGGTCTTTGCCAGCCAGATTGATACGTATATCAGCCTGGTGTGGCTCACGCCGCAATCCGTAATGCCGGACAAGGCCGTTGAAATCAATGGGGGCGTTTATGCCGATATAGCTCTGGAAATTCTTTACTTCCCGGATGCCGGCCAAGTCGTTTTCAAATTCCCCGATCAAAGCCGCAGTTTGTTCCAGGCTGCTTCCCTCCGGCATTTTCAGAATCAACTGCAGCTCGTCCTTGTTGTCGAACGGGAGCATCTTAAGTGGCACTTTGAAGACCATCAGGGCGGCTGAACCCAAGGTCAGCAGGAAGACGACGACGAGCACGATGATGGCATTCCGTCGTGAGAGAAGCGGGGCGATCAGGCCGCGATAGAGCTTTCTGACCCAGAGCGGGGTAGCGGCCTCGTCATTGTCAATCGTGCTGTCCAGGTTACGCTTCTTGCCGGACTGTTTCTTCAATAGCTGGTATGAAAGCCAAGGGACAAAGGTCAGGGCGCAAAAGGTTGAGAACGTCACAGTCAGCGGCACGTTAATCGCCATCGGCCCCATGTACGGGCCCATCATGCCGGTGATGAAAAACATCGGCGTGAAGGAAATGATAATCGCAAGGGTTGACATGATGACCGGGGGGATGACCTCATGCACGGCGTAAAGGGTGGCCATATAGGGTCGCCTGATGCCCATCAGGATATGACGCTGGATGTTGTCAACATTGGTGATGGGGTCGTCCACCACCAGGCCGAGGCTGAGAATAAGCGCGAAAAGCGTCACGCGGTTGATGGTGAATCCGGCGATATAGTTGACAAAGAGCGCGAGCGCGAAACTTACCGGCACCGCCATCCCCACCACGAGTCCCTCACGCCATCCCATTGCGAGAGTGATCAGCCCAACTACCGTGACGATGGCAAAGATCATTCCAGTCACCAGGTCATTGACCTTGCGGTTCGCGGTTTCACCGTAGTTGCGGGTGACGAGCATATGCACATCGGGGGGCAGCACATGGCCGCGCAACTCTTCCGCCGCGAGGATGATGTCCCTGGCGATTTTCACCGCATTGGTGCCGCGTTTTTTGCTGAAAGACAGGGTGACGGCGGGGAAGCGGGAGTTTTTCAGTTCGTCATTGATTCCCGACTGTGGGCCGAATCCGATGCTGACATAATTTTCCGCCTCGGCTGGTCCGTCAACGACATCCGCGATATCGTCAACCCGGATGATCCCGTTCTGATTCGCCCTGACGACCACATTGCGGACATCCTCGGCGCTTTCCACTCCCGGCGCGACAAGTAGACGGAGGCGACGGTTTTCCCGTCTCATGTGTCCTGCGTTTCCGAGACGCGCCTGCCGGGTCAGCGCCGCCTCCAGCTCAGGCAATGATACGTTACGGCCAGCCATGTCCTGGAGGCGCGGTTCAACAAGGATTTCCCGTGGATAGGCACCGAATATATCGGTCATGGAAATGCTGGGCTGGGCGTCCATCCGGGATTTCATCTCTTCCGCGATGCGCCGCAGTTCGTAGGGGCTTCGTTCCGGGCTGAAAATCGTCAAGGTGACGATCGGGACATCGTCTATCTCCACTGAATCCACCTGCCAGCCGGTGACACCCGGCGGCACAATGTGCAGATTTTCATCAATCTTGTCCCGGACTTTGACCATCGAGCGATCGCGGTCCTGCCCCACATAAAAGCGAGCCGTGGCCATAGCCCCGTCCCTCCGGCTGACCGAATAAACATGCTCAACCCCGTCAATTTGCCAAAGGAGGCGCTCCAGCGGAACGGTGACCTGCTGCTCGACTTCCTGCGGCGAATGCCCGGGATATGAGACAGATACATCCACCATGGGGACGACGATTTGGGGCTCTTCTTCGCGCGGGGTCATGAACAGGGCCATCCCGCCGAGGAGAAACGCGAAAATTATAACAATAATCGAGAGCGGCCCGGAGAGGAAAGTCTCGACAATCCGGACAATCACGCCACCCGGCCGTTCTCCTGCTGCATTATCTGTGGTTTCTTCTGGCATCCGTGTCTTACATGGAAAGAATTATTGCCTTATCAGCTCCCGACGCGGTTCACGCGGAGTCTTGGAACTGGCTCCTAGGCTGAATATAGCAGGCTTTCACATTGTGTCAAGGCATCGCAGACGGCCACAGGGGCACTGCAGTCAAAAGTCAGGCTTTCGCCTGACAGTGGAATAAGGCAACCATAACCACAGGCTTCTGCTGAAGGCGGCAGAGCTGGTCGTTATCTGAAAAATGTTTGTGGGCATTGAAATGATGGCCCGGCAGGTCTATATTACCGTAAAAATGGAGAGTTTCGCAATGAACACATCTTTCACAGCTATAATTCATAGGGAAGACAAGCTATATGTCGCGGAATGTCCAGAGGTGGGCACTGCAAGCCAGGGGTATTCAATTGAAGATGCCATCGCTAATTTGAAGGAAGCCACGGGACTTTATCTAGAGGAGTTCCCGGTCAAAATTGCCGAACATCCTATCCTTACCACATTTGAGATTCCGGTCCATGCCTGAACTTCCACATTTATCCGGCTCCGAGATAGTCAAAGTCCTCCAGAAGATGGGATTCCACATAGCCCGACAAAGGGGCAGCCATGTTGTTTTACGCAAAGAGAATAGAGGGTGCGTCGTGCCGATGCACAAAGAAGTTGCCGTCGGAACATTGAAAAGTGCAATCAAGCAGGCAGGAATTGAACCGGAAGAATTCATCATGACTTACCGGAACAGATAACAAGCCGCTTCTAACAACCGCGAGAACTCCGGCGCCAGAGATGGGCGATATGTCATAAGAAGAATGAACGAGCCGGATTTCGGTGGACGATGAAGGACGACGATTACGGAAAACGATTGAATGGGTTACCCCGTTAACCGTAATCGTCGAGCGTGATCGTAAACCGGACCGGAATAATCACATATCAAGTTGGTGGTGCCGGCATCGTAACCTCGGCAGCACACCATATCGTTGGTTGCAGAGATACATGAGAGTCGTCGCCACATTAGCGTTTGTCGCACTCACATGCTCGGGTTGCATGACCTCATACGTGCGTTCCGGCAACTATGATGACGTCTGCTTGCCACGTGCGTATCCCGCGACGACGTACGATTGCATAGTCGTCACCTCTCCGTTCTGGACGTGGTTCGTCCGCGACACTGGTCCCGACGCGGCATACGCCGACACAGCAAGATTGTGCCTTGCCCCTCTCTTAATATGCATCGGCATAATTGATTTGCCGTTTGCACTTTTGACAGATACTGTGATGTTACCGTTCGATCTACGCAAGGATGTGGCGAAAGACGAAAAGAATGAAAACCGCAACCAACAAGACGAGCCCACCGAACCATCGGAAGCCGCGCCGAGCGCGTCTTCCAATGGCCGGTGACCCAGGAACGTTATGGGGAGAAAAAAATGATATGGAATGGCGTATGTGCATTTATGTGCTTTTCTATTGGATTTCACGCTTTAATTAAGCAAGAGATCATGGTGACCCCCAAGAAAAAATGGAAAGGGAAATCAACGCTTTTGTTGGCTATCCCATTAATTGCATTAGGTGTATTTATGTCTTGGCTTGTTTTGACGCAAATGGGATATATGTATCCTTCAAAGTCCAAGAACAAGAATAGAACATATCAAAAAAACGAAACCATGATTAAATTTGATAAGATCCTTAAAGATCTTGAAGAACAGGCTCCAAAAGAAGAAAAAAAAGAAACCCCATAACAAATGGAATCTTTTGACTAGGTATTCGCTTCGCTCAAACCTAGCAAAAGTTCTTGGATCGTTGGCCGGGAGGCCGTACACGTTCACAGCAAAGCAGTACACGTTAACCTACACGAGGATACGAATGGAACTTGATCACGAGAAGCTGGACGGGAACGGGAACGGGTACGGGGTACGGACGATGACGAGGACGTGAAAGCACAGGGGCAAGGTGCCTGAGCGCTCTGTCCCTCATGTCCTCCCTGACACCTGTTGTCGGTTCACGGTTCACGGTTCACAGTTCACGGTTGGCGGTTGGCGGTTGGCGGTTGGCTGACGGCGAGGCCGCCGTCCCTCCCGGTGCCTCCTGCCACCGCTTCCAAATGAAACCAATGAAACTCCAATCCCCCCGAAACCTGAAACCTGAAACCTGTTGCCGGTTCACGGTTCACAGTTCACGGTTCACGGTTGGCAGTTCAAGCCGCTGGTTGTTGGTTGTTGGTATTCCTGAAACCTGACACCTGACATCTGGTTACTGGTCACCTTCCATTGTTTCCTTGGTCAGCTCGCGGATTTTGTCTCGGAGGTCTGCCGCGCGCTCGAACTCGAGGGAGGTGGCGGCATCGAGCATCTGTTTCTCGAGTTCGGAGACGAGTTCCTCGATGTCGTCCGGGAGCGGCTCGTCCTTGTTGTCCGCACGCACTCCGGCGATCTCGCCGACGTAGTCCCGTATCTCCTTGGTGATCGTTGTCGGGGTGATGTTATGGGCTATGTTGTGTGCTTCCTGTTTTTCGCGCCTGGCGCGAGATGTGTCTATGAGCGCCGTGATGCTGTCGGTGATCTTGTCGGCATAGAGGATGACTCTGCCCTCGAGGTTTCTCGCCGCCCTGCCGGCGACCTGGACGAGCGAGCGCGCGGAACGCAGGAAACCCTCCTTGTCGGCATCGAGTATCGCCACAAGCGCCACCTCGGGGAGGTCTATGCCCTCGCGGAGCAGATTGATCCCGACAAGGCAGTCGAAATCGCCCTTGCGGAGTTCGCTGAGTATCCTTGTCCTCTGCAGGGCGTCAAGCTCGGAATGTATGTACTTGACCCTGATGTTCAACTCCCTCAGGTAGTCGGCGAGCCTTTCCGAGCTCTTCTTTGTCAGAGTGGTGACCAGCACCCTCTGCTTTTTCTTGGCGCACTCTCGTATCTCCTCCATGATGTCGTCTATCTGTCCTTCGAGCGGGCGGATCTCGACCATTGGGTCGAGCAGCCCGGTGGGCCTGACGACCTGCTCGACGATCTTTGGACATAGCGAGAGCTCGTATTCCGAGGGTGTCGCCGAGACAAATATCGTGTTTGAGCAAAGCGACTCGAACTCCTCGAACTGCAGCGGGCGGTTGTCCAGCGCGGAGGGCAGACGGAAACCGTGGTCAACAAGCGTCTGCTTCCTGCTGCGGTCGGCCTTGTACATCGCCCTAAGCTGCGGCAAACTCACATGCGACTCGTCAATCACGGTGATGAAGTCCTTAGGGAAGAAGTCAATCAGGCAGAAAGGCCTGCTCCCGGCTGCCCTGCCGGAAAGATGCCTCGAGTAGTTCTCGATGCCGCTGCAGTAGCCGATCTCGCGCATCATCTCGATGTCGTAGCGAGTCCTCTGGTAGATGCGCTGGGCCTCGACCAGCAGATTCTCGCGCTCGAAGAACTCCACCCGCTCCTTCAGCTCCTGCTCGATCGCATGACACGCAAAATGTATCTTCTCTTGCGGCAGCACGAAATGCCGGCATGGGAAGAGCACCGCCTTGGGGCATTCCTGGACCTTCCTCCCGGTCAAGGGCTCGTGGCGGCTGACCTTCTCGACCGTGTCCCCCCAGAACTCCACCCTCACGAACTCCTCCTTCTGCGGGGAGAAGATGTCAACCGTGTCCCCCCGCGCCCGGAACTGCCCCTTCTCCGGAGCCGCGTCGTTGCGCTCGTACTGTATGTCAACCAGCGAGCGCAGCAGGTCGTTCCTTAGCATTTTCTGCCCGCGCTCCACAGCGACGCACATGAACTCGTAGTCCTCCGGCGACCCCAGGCCGTAGATGCAGGACACGCTGGCCACGATTATCACGTCCCGCCTCTCGATCAGCGAGGCAGTTGCCGCAAGCCTGAACCGCTCGATGTTCTCGTTGATGCTCGCGTCCTTCTCGATGTAGGTGTCGGTCTGAGGTATGTAGGATTCCGGCAGATAGTAGTCGTAGTAGCTGATGAAGTACTCGACCGCGTTATCCGGGAAGAAACCCTTGAACTCCCCGAAGAGCTGCGCGGCGAGTGTCTTGTTGTGCGACAGCACCAGCACCGGGCGGTCGAACTGCGAGATCACATTCGCCAGCGTGAAGGTCTTCCCGGAGCCCGTCACGCCCAGCAACGTCTGGTGCCGTCGCCCGTCACGAAGACCCTTCGCGAGTTTCGCAACCGCCTCCGGCTGATCCCCGGCAGGACTATATTCAGATACTAGATTGTATGTTCCCATGCTACGAATCAGCCTCCCGAGCCAATTTCAACACTACCCGCGGTGCGCACGGAAGTTCCGCAGACCGCATCTCACGTAAAATTCACCCCCTACTCCCGTAAAAACAATCCAGGACAACCAACAGACAAACCATCACACTGCATTCTCATAAGAATATAACCGGAATCCAGAAATCAGCCACAGCAACTTTTCCAGTTGTGCTTTGGCTTTGACTGCGATTACAATGCCAGCCATAGGGCTGGCGATCCGGTTTGCGTCTCACGCCATTCCCGAGGGCAGAAGCCTCTGGAGCCTGTTTCAAAACTCCGCTTGAACCGCGTTGGGAGCGCAGGTGCGGCAGCAATTCGCTAATGCAGACACGGGAGCAGGATGCTCACGCCACTTTGGAAAGGCCGCGACACGGTCAGCAGCCAGTAAAAGCGGTGCTGTGGCGGCAGCACCGCAGTCCAAAGACGGCTTCCGCCGTCGTTTTATGCTCCGCAGGCTTTGGAGTGCGCAACTACTTCTCTAGTTGCGCTTTGAATTTGATTGCGGTTGAAGTGCCAGCCATAGGGCTGGCGATCCGGTTTGCGTTTCACGCCTATATTGGGGAAGGCCATCGAGAATCCGTCTTTCTGTCTTGTCATCGAAATCGCTATCGAAACGGCATACTGCGGCAACTGCTGGAAAATCTGCTGCTGAAGTTTACCGCATATAGACAATGCAATCTGTCTGGGAATTTTCATATTACTTCTTAAGAAGGAAGAGTGTAGGAGTGACCCGAATGCCCCCCAACTTAAGCGGCTTTCTTTCTTTTTTGAGAAATCATTCCGTAAGCTATTCCGAGCAAAATCATGTCTTC
>JAFGFR010000066.1 GCA_016930955.1 Victivallales bacterium
ATGTGAGGAGGCAGACATGAGCTTCACATAACGGCCAGCTTCACATAATTCTTGTTATGTTGAGCTCAACATAACAAGAAGTCTGAACACGGAGGCGGAGCCAGGACATCGAAAGGGGCAAAAGGAATATTCCTGACAACCCAGTAGATGAGGATCACCCACAGCAAAATGTTTATGTGTACGCTCTTCATCCTCAGACGCGGGAAATAAAAGCCCAAGGATTCGGAAGCGTACTCCAAATAGCTCCATACAAGATAAGGGATGAAAAGCACCAGAAGCTTGTTGTAGCTCCATGCTCCGGCGATGTCGAATCTCGCAAGACAGCAAATAGCCCTGCTCGACCCGCACCCGGGACAGTAAAAACCCGTCATGTAGTGGAAAGGACATGGGGGGAAGAACGAGCGTATGCGCTGATCCCTGAGCGGGAAAAGATAGATAAGAACCCACCCGGCCGCTATCCCCGCTGTCAACGCCCAAAAAAGCAAGAGAGCCGGAAAATCCTTCCGGCTCTCAGATCCCAGACCGTCCAAAGATTCCATGAATCCCCTGTTCAGCCTAATTAAAAAAACACGATCATCAATTCGCCGCGCCTGCTATGATCGAGATCACTGTCATCAGCAACCAAATCAAAACGATCAAACCCCCGCCACAAAGCGCAAGGATTGAGAACAGCTTGGCCTTCTTGGATGCCTGCATGGCACCCTCGTGGTCGCCGCTTTCATGTTTCCCGTTCACCTGGCAGGCGAAAATTATCGCCGGGATGCCCAGGGGCCAGCAGCAGAGTATCGTGGTCACAATGGCAAAAGCCAAATAGTTCGGCGGCGGCGCCCCACTGGCAACAGAACCCGACCCTCCAACCTCTTCCACCACCTCGACTCCAGCGTTCTCGTCAGACATCTCTAAGCCCTCCTGTTTTTCCTCATGAATTATGTGAAACTCCCAAACGGTCAGCAGACAATAGTACCAAACAACAACCGTTTCAAACAAGATCCCCTGTTTTTCTTCACATTTTTCTCGGGATGCCGATGCCGTATTTCATCGCATTAAAGATCCAGCCGGTATAAAGGCAAACGGCTTTTCGTGCAATAATGAACGTTCCGGGGTTGTTATTTCACAGACAGCGTATATTGTTCGAAATTGACTCGCTGATGCGAAAAATGATTATTCAGCAAACACTCATACCATATTTGGAGTCTATCGGGCATGGCAAACAGACAAGTTGACGATCTGATGAAGACATTCAGGCACGAGGGTTTGACTTTTGACGATCTCTCGTTGGTCACGATGTATTCCGACTTCCTTCCATCGGAAGCCGACGTCTCATCGATGTTCTCAAGAAACATCGTGCTCAACATCCCCTTCGTGAGCGCAGCAATGGACACTGTCACAGAGAGCAAGATGGCGATCGGGATGGCAAGGCTCGGAGGGATAGGGGTGATACATAAGAACATGGCGGTCGACAAGCAGGCTGACGAAGTATGGAATGTCAAGCACTATCTCAACGGGTTGATCAAGAATCCGGTGGTCTTCCATCCAGAACAGACGGTAATGGACATCATCGAGGAGAAGGAGAAGAGAAAATACTCATTCAACGGCTTCCCCATTGTCGAGGATGATGGCAAGCTGGTCGGAATCATCACCTCCAGGGATATGAAGTTCCTCTCGGACTATAACGTCAAGATCAAAAACGTAATGACCGAAAACCCCATCACGGCATCTATGGGCACACCCCTGCTCAAGGCTCTCAAGCGTATGGTCGAGAACAAGATAGGCAAACTGCCCATCGTTGACAACAAGGGTGTCTTGTGGGCACTTTACAGCTTCCATGATGTAAAGACGCTAATCGAGAACATCGAGCCCGACTACAACCGTGACGGAGAGCACCGGCTCAGGGTGGCGGCGGCAATCGGCCCCTACGACGAGGAGCGTGCGGAAGCACTGGTCAAGGCGGAGGTCGACGCATTGGTGATCGACACCGCCCACGGGCATAGCAAGGGTGTTGTCGAGACGGTGGAGCTCCTGAAGAATACCTATGGTGACAATGTCGATGTTGTCGCAGGCAACATCGCCACCGGCGACGCGGCCAAGGTGCTCGTCAAGGCCGGGGCCGATGCCCTTAAGGTAGGCATAGGCCCCGGCTCGATCTGCACCACACGCGTTGTCGCCGGGGTCGGAGTCCCTCAGCTTACCGCCATCTATGAGGTCAGCAAAGCCGCCGGATCGTCCGTCCCGATAATCGCCGACGGCGGGATCAAGCAGTCAGGTGACATAGCAAAGGCTCTGGCCATGGGAGCCTCATCGGTAATGATGGGTTCCGCGCTCGCAGGCACCCACGAGAGCCCTGGCGAGAAAATCCTACACCAGGGCAAGATGTACGTGCTGTACCGCGGCATGGGAAGCATCGCCGCGATGAAGCAGAGCAAGGGCAGCCGAGAGCGTTACGGGCAGGAGGATGTGGACACCGACAGCAAGCTTGTGCCGCAGGGGGTGGAGGGGATGGTGCTCTTCAGGGGGCATGTCGAGGATGTCATCCGTCAGAACCTGGGGGGGCTGAAGTACTCTCTGGGCTACTGCGGGAGCAGGAGCATAAGAGAGCTTCAGGCGAAGGCCAGGTTTGTGAGGATAACCAGCGCCGGACTGCGCGAAGCACATCCACACGACATAAAAATTACCAAGGATGCGCCAAATTACTCCACCCAGTAGACAACAGATCGCAAATGGCTGCCACAAAACTCCAGCGCTCAACTCGACAACAAGCAAAATTCGAAAAAAGGTATGCGAATGCTCCTTAGCACCGAAAAAGTCCAACTCAAAGCGATACACCAGATAAGCCACAGCCTGCTTCACCAACGGGACGTGTCCTCTCTGCTGGGCGAGGTGCTCGACATACTCCAGAACGAGATGAAGCTCAAAAGGGCAACGCTGACGCTCAAAAGGGAGGAATGCCTGGTCATCGAGGCATCAAAGGGGCTTTCGAAGAATGAGATGAAGAGGGGCAGATACATGATCGGCGAGGGGATCACAGGGAAGGTCGCGCAGACAGGCAAGTCGAAAGTCATACCCGACATCTCCTCCGACCCGGGCTTCCTCGACAGGACAAAGGCCAGAAAAAGCGGCAGATGCGCCTTCATCTGTGTACCGATCGCATTCAAGGGGGAAATCATCGGAACGCTCAGCATAGACCACCCCTCTGCAGGGAAGGCACATCTGTACAGGATGCTCGGATTTCTGGAGACCATAGCCAACATCCTTGCCGACGCGGTGGCGACATTCCGCGAGGAACAGAACGAGAAGCTTCTTCTCGAACAGGAGAACCTGCGTCTCAGGCGGGAGCTGGGCAACAGGTTCAAGCCAGGGAACATAGTCGGCAACTGCGGGGCCATGCAGTCGGTCTACGGGATGATCGCGCAGGTCGCCGACAGCACGGCCACCGTGCTGATAAGGGGGGAATCCGGGACAGGGAAGGAGTTGGTCGCCAAGGCCATACACTACGCCAGCCTGAGGAAGGACGCGCCATTTGTGGCGGTGAACTGTGCAGCCCTGCCGGAGAATCTCATCGAAAGCGAGCTTTTCGGCCATGAGAAGGGCTCCTTCACAGGAGCCTCATCACAACGCAAGGGGCGCTTCGAGCTGGCCAACGGCGGAACGCTCTTCCTCGACGAGATCGGAGATGTAAGCCTCCCTGTCCAGGTGAGGCTGCTCAGGATACTGCAGGAGAGAAAATTCGAAAGGGTGGGAGGCACCGAGCCGGTCTCGGTCAATGTCAGGGTCATCGCAGCAACCAGCAGAGACCTGGAGAAATTCATCGAGGGCAGAAAGTTCAGGGAGGACCTCTTCTACAGACTCAATGTGTTCCCCATACACCTCCCCGCGCTGAGGGAGAGAAAATCCGACATCGTCACCCTTATGGACCATTTTCTCGAAAAGTACAACAAGACACACAACAGGAGCATCAAGCGCATCTCCACCCCGGCAATAAACATGATGACGAGTTATCATTGGCCCGGCAACGTGAGGGAGCTCGAAAGCTGCATAGAAAGAGCAGTGCTGATGAGCACAAACAACGTCATCAGCGCTTACGACCTGCCACCCTCGCTTCAGACCGCGCAGGCCACAGGGACGGTTTTGGGAAGCGATAGGTCAGATGCGGATTTCACGACAATGGTAAGGTCCTTCGAGAGAGAGATGATCGTACAGGCCCTGAAAAACTCAAGAGGCAACGTGGCGGCAGCAGCAAGATCCCTCGGAACCACCAAAAGAATCATACACTACAAAATATCCAACCTGAACATCAAGCCGGAAATATATAAATCCTAGCCCGCAACGCATGCTGTCCCTCTCCAACACAAAAAATTCCCCGATTTTTTTTGATCCCACGCTTGACATGTGCTTCCGAAACAGATAAATTGCATATATATAATCTAGGTATATTAGATGAAACAATATGACATGTCAGTCGCTCCGGCGCTGCACAACGGGCTTGAGGTGATCGAGCTTCTGGGTGCCGGCGGGGAAGACATCGGGTTCAACCAGATAGCTGTGCATCTGGGTGTCTCGAAGGCGACGACCTCGCGTGTCTTGAAAGTGCTGAGGACTCGTGGCTATGTGGTGAAGGACCAGCTCAACGGGAGGTACCGCCCGGGCCCCAGGATGTCGGTTTTCGGCAATTCGCTGCCTGCGGCGGAGATACTTCGCCGCGGTCTTCCGGCGGTTCTGGAGTCCTTGCTCGACAAAGTATCCAACACAGTGCTTTTCATTTTCTGGAACGGGCACGAGCTGCAATGCTTGGCCAAGAAAACACATCAAAGTTCCGTGCCGATGCAGGAGGTGGGCCATCTCGACAGCGATCTCACGGCTGGCCCCTGGGGCTGGCTGGTGTATGACTCGCTCGACGATGCCGGGCGCAGGGAGGCCGAGGCCAGGATGCGCGATACCTTGGATTGGCGGCCGATCTTCGACAAATGGAGCGAGTTCTTCAAGAAGAATGGTTTCTGCTACGACGACCAGGAGCTATACAGGCCGCTGAGACGTCTTGCCGCGCCGGTTCACGGGGCGGACGGGCTTGTCGGCGCGCTTGGCATCGGGGGAAACCCCCTGACAATCAAGAACGTAAACTTAAAGAAATTCGGAAAGATATTGAAGGAACATGCCGCCGTTCTCTCGGCATCACTCGGCAATAAAGATTCTAACCTAAACAGAGGAGTATGAAGTGAGAGTTCTTATGCTGGATCTCGACACTCTGCGTCCGGACCATCTGGGATGCTACGGGTACCGCCGCGACACATCGCCGAACATCGACCGAGTTGCCGCCGAGGGCGTCAGGTTCGACAACTACTACACCCCCGACGCTCCCTGCCTGCCCGCCCGTGCCGCCCTGGTCTCCGGAATGTTCGGGATCCACAACGGAGCCGTCGGACACGGCGGCACATGCGCCGACATGCGACTCGAGGGCATCACCCGCGGATTCCGCACAAGCATGGCGGAGAACTCCCTCTGGAAGGTCTTCCGAAAGGCCGGGATGTCAACCTGCACAATCTCCCCCTTCGCCGAGAGGCATTCGTCATTCTGGTTCCTGGCCGGATTCAACGAGATGCACAACCACGCAGGGAAGGGAGGGATGGAGTCCGCCGAAGAAGTGACCCCCGTGGTCATGAAATGGATCGAGGACAATGCCGACAAGGACAACTGGCTGCTGCATGTCAACTTCTGGGACCCGCACACCCCATACCGGGCACCTGCGGAATTCGCAAATCCCTTCGCGGATGACCCGCTGCCCGAGTGGCTCACACCCGAAGTGCACGCCGCGCACCTCAAGCTCGCCGGACCTCACACCGCACACGACAACAACATGTACAACGGTGATTGCTCACCTCAATTCCCGAGACATCCCGGCGACCTCAAGGACTCGCGCGAACTTCGCAGATGCATTGACGGATACGACTGCGGAATCCGATACATGGACCAGCATATCGGCCAGATACTCGATTCCCTGGAGAAGAAAGGCATCCTCAACGACACCGCCGTGGTCATCACATCGGACCACGGTGAGAACTTCGGCGAGCTGGGCATATACTCCGAACACGGCACCGCAGACAACATGACTTGCCGTATCCCCATGATCATCAAATGGCCCGGGATGAAAAAGGGACTCGCCGACAAGGGCCTCCACTACAATCTCGACCTCGCCCCG
>JAFGFR010000067.1 GCA_016930955.1 Victivallales bacterium
ACAGCGGCAGGGACGGATGGCTCTTCAAGCTGAGGAAGGGAAAGGAATGACCGACACCACCGGCACGACTGACGACCATGTGGACTATCTCATCGTCGGCGCGGCATTCGCGGGAAGCTTGCTGGCTGCGGAATTCGCAAGACTCGGCAAGACTATATTTACCGACAAATTCCTTCCCGGGACGCTGATGAACTGCGGCGGAGGGTTGCCCGTCAAGGTCTTTGAAAAACTCGATGTCGAAATACCCTTCCGCAATGTCTCAGAGGGCATAATGTGCATCAATGGCATGGAACATCGTTTCCCCTGCAACTACGTGGTGGTTGACCGTTCGCAATTGGATGCCGCGCTCTGCGACAAGGCGTGTGCGGCCGGGGCGGTATTCAAAAAACTCAACTATACCGGGCACGACCCCGCCATATCAACCGCATTTTTCATCGACGGGCGCAAAAAAAAAATCAGCATGACATACAAGAAACTGATTCTTGCCTATGGCCTGTATCCCCACAAAGACCCCTTCTCCGGGAAGAGGCGAAAGCCATGGCCCCACGGGCTGGCCCAGGTCGAGATCCTCTCAGGGGAGAGCACGCGCCCCAATTCCTTCCACTTCGACATCTCTCCCGGGCTCGATCCGGGATACGCATGGATGTTCCCCATGCCAGATGGACGCATAAACATCGGTGCCGGAAGCTTCAGAAACTCAGGCCTCAGAAAAACTATGCTCTCAGAGCTTAAAAACCGATTCGACCTCAAGGGGGCCCCCCTCGAAAAGGGCGGTGGGGTGATACCGCTGACCGTCACATCAAGGCTGCAGAAAGGCAATGTCATCATTTACGGCGATGCCGCAGGGATGGTGAACCCCCTCAATGGCGAGGGCCTCATGCATATCGCGAAATTCGCAGACCGCCTTGTCCGCGCAGTGTCGTCAGGGAAAAACATCAACATCGCGTGGCTCACATCAAACACCTTTCTATACCTCCTAACCGCATCGCTAGTCCTGAAAATCATCAACATCGGCTCAAGCGCCACTCGAATCAGCCTCTACCCGGCATCATGCAGACTCGTCGCATCTATCCGAAGACAACTCCCAAAATAAAACCCAGAGCCTGGACGTATGCCGTTATATTGAGAGCCAATTTCAATACTTTGCGTGGACTGCGTTGGGAGCACAGGCGCAGCAGACGGTGCGGCGAAATGGCTGGTGCATACCCGAAGCTGTCTGTGCCTGCCATTTTCGAGATTTCACTGCTTCATTTAGCCCAAAATCAGCCCCTCAGGCACGACACCGGCCCTAGAAACAGTTCTCCCCCTTCTTTTTGCGGCATATGCCGTCGCACCTGTAGCAGATTTCGTTCTCGATGAATCCGCCGTCAAAAAAGGTCTTGAGGTTGCCCAGCGTCGTCTGTGCGATGTTTTTGATCGCCTCGGCAGTGAAGAAGCCCTGATGCGACGTCACGAGCACGTTATGGAAGGTCAGTAGCCTGGCGAGTGTGTCGTCGTTGATCAGCTCGGCGGATTTGTCCTCGAAGAAATATTCGCTTTCCTCCTCATAGACATCCAGCCCTGCCGAGCCTATCTTCCCGGACTTCAGACCCGCTATCAAGGCATCCGTGTCTATCAGCTTGCCCCTGCCGGTGTTGATTATCATCACCCCGGGCTTCATATTCGATATCGTCTCCCTGTCTATCATGCGTGTCGTATCCGGCGTCAGCGGACAGTGAAGAGAGATTATGTCCGACTCGGCATAAAGCTCGTCCAGGCTGCAATATCTGAAACCCGCGGCATCATCGAAGATGTCTGTCGGATTGGGGTCGTATGCCAAAACCTCCAACCCGAACCCGAGGAGAATGGATACCATGCACTGCCCGATCTTGCCTGTGCCGACCACTCCTGCCGTGCGGCCATGCATGTCGAAACCCATCAGGCCATTTATCGAGAAGTTCCCCTCGCGCGTGCGTTGGTAAGCTTTGTGAGTTTTCCTGTTCAATGAAAGCATCAGAGCAACGGAATGCTCGGCCACCGCGTGGGGGGAGTAGGCCGGCACCCTGACGACATGCACTTTCCCGTAGGCGGCCTGGAAGTCCACGTTGTTGTAGCCCGCGCAACGTAATGCCACCACACCAATCTTGTGTCTCGACAAAGTCTCTATCACCTCTGCGTCAACCGTGTCGTTCACAAACGCACAAACGCCATCGAAACCTTCACACAGACTGGCCGTGCTCGATTCGAGGTGAGTCTCAAAAAAACCGAACTCGAAGCCAAACCCCTCGTTGTTCTCCTCGAAAGACCTCTTGTCGTAAGGCTTCGTGTCGAAAAACGCTATTCTTTTACCCATCACAAGACCTCCCTGCCGTTGACTACAGCGGCTGAATACTCACATGCTCGGCCGCTTGCTGCGGCGGCTTGATTTGCCCGCTTCCCATTTAAGTTATAGCTCCCGACGTGAAAGTTCAATGCCGAATCTACCTGTTGCTGGATACCGTCTGCCGCGCCTGCGCTCCCAACCGGTTCACGCGGAGTTTTGAAATCGGCTCTTAGCCCCGTTCCGGCAAAACTCAAGGGGGGGAGCAGAAACACCAACTTTTTAAGAATATTTTACATAAGCGCTGTTGACAGGAGCGTCTTTGCTTTTACCTTAACCATGCCTGTTGCTCGGGGCGATCATGATGACAATGTTAACATCCGAAACTGCTAAGGAGTCCGCTTGGTATGAGAAAGTCTTATTTTAGTTCACGCAGTCGTCTGGCTCTGTTGCCCGCAATTGCGGTAATCTTCTCCGCTTGCTTTTCCGAAGTCCCGGATGCCGTGGAGAATCCGAGCCAGACATCGCAGGAGCAACAGGCCAAGACTCCAGGTCTCCAGGCAAGGTCCGAGTTCTCCAAGGGCATCCTTGAAAGGGGCAAGGTCATCACCGCCGCAGCGGATGTCACAAAAGAAAGGTACCCCGATGCCGACGATGTCCTTGTGGACGACTATATTTTCACCCGCTACAACCCCGACGGCACTTCTGCCGCATGGGACGACACCTTCATCAAGGTGCTGACCGAAAAGGGCCGCAGGGATCATCAGACGCTTTCATTTTACTATACACTGCCTTACTCCACCGTGGTGTTGACCGTGCTCGAGATCATCAAGCCAGATGGCAGTGTGGTGTCCGTGGATATCTCCGAGAACGCCAGGGAGATGATCAACAGCACCCAGATGGGCTCCAACATATATGACCCGAACAGCAAGGTGCTGAAGGTAAACGTCCCCGGGCTGGAGATCGGGGACATGGTCAGGTATGTATCGTTCCGCGACACAGTGAAGACCAGAGTCCCGGACACATGGAGCGACAGTTTTATGCTGGAATACACCAGCCCGATAAAAAGGCTTTCAATCGAGATCGCCGGCCCGGTGTCCATGCCGCTCAAGGCCGTGGCTTTGAAGGACGAGATGCCTGATACGGTGAAGTCCTTTGTCAAGAGGGGGCGCGACACCAACCGCTACAAGTGGGAAGTATCCGATGTCCCGCAGATGTACAGGGAGCCGAACATGCCGGAACTGCACTCCGTCGTCCAGAGGCTGCTGGTAAGCACCATCGAGAACTGGGAGAAGGTCTCCGAATGGTATTGGCGGCTATGCCTCCCGAAACTTCAGGCCGTGACCCCCGAGATGGTCAACAAGACCCGCGAGCTTACGGCAGGAGCCGCGACCGACACCCAGAAAATCCAGGCACTGTTCTCCTTCGTGTCACAGAATATCAGATACATGGGCATAACCACGGAGAAGGAGGCGCCAGGATACGAGCCACATGATGTAAGCGTAACCTTCGAGAACAAGTACGGCGTATGCCGTGACAAGGCCGCGCTGCTGGTGGCGATGTTGAGGATCGCCGGGCAGAAGGCCTATCCTGTGATGATAATGAACGGGCCGAAGAAGGATCCCGACGTGCCGAACCCATACTTCAACCATGCCATCGTGGCAGTGGAAGCCGCCGACGGCTCATATATATTGATGGATCCCACCGACGAGAACACCCGCGAGATATTCCCGGCTTATTTGTGCAACCAGAGCTATCTCGTCGCCAAGCCTGAGGGCGACACTTTGCGGACTTCGCAGATAGTTCCTGCGGCGTATAATCTTTTGAGCGTGACGACCAATGCCTCGGTAAACCAGTCAGGGACGATGATATCGGAGACATCAATTCAATTCGACGGCATCAATGACGGTGCCTACCGGGACTACTTCGCCAGACGTAAGCCTGACGAGAGGAGGGAGTTCTTCGAGAGGGTACTGAAAAATGTGCTGCCCGGGGCAAGGCTGGTGGACTATGACATACAGCCCAAAAACATCCGCGACACTTCGGAACCCCTCAAGGTCTATCTCAGGTATGTCGCGACGGACACGATGCTCCATGGTGACGGCAAGGTGATGTTCCCGCCGCCATGGATGGGTTCCTCCTTGGGGGTGGTCAACTTTATCATCGGCACGGCAGGGCTGGAAAAACGCAAATACCCTCTGGTCACCGAAATAGCCTGCGGCGTGAGGGAGGTGTTCTCGATAGACCTCAAGAACGCTGTGGGGGAACAGATAATTCTGCCAGATGCCGAGTCAATTGACGACCCCACCCTGTCGTGGAGCCAGAGCTTCGCTTTCGAGAACAATATCCTTTCCGGCAACACCGAGTTCATGCTCAAGGTTGTGGAGTTCTCCCCGGAACAGTATCTGGACTTGAGGGCATCGCTCAAGAAGATGGAGCACAGCAGACACAAGTCCCCGATCTTCCATCAGGCAGGGACACAGAAAATCGCCGATGATTTCATCGGCAGACAGGGTAATGCCATTGTCCTTGACGAGACCATTGATTGCAAGATCATTGATGACTCGAGCTGGGAGACCACAAGTAGCGTGAAGAAAAAGATATTGTCCTATGCCGGCAAGAAGCAATATTCAGATCTGAAGTTCAAGTACAACCCGGCCTGGGGGAGCGTGAGTTTGAAATATGCTAAGGTGACAGGGCCGGACGGCAAAGAGAGCACGATAAAAAGCGACGAGATAAACCTGATGGACGAGCCTTGGGTAGGGGCAGCGCCAAGATATCCTGCGGGAAAAATACTCGTGGTCAACCTTCCCGGAGTGGAGGTCGGCAGCACTATAGAGTATCGAGTCGTCAGAAACTTCAGATCGCGGCCCTTCTTCGCCATGACCGAGTACCTCAGAGGCTTCGAGCCTGTCAAAAGGAAACGTGTCAGGGTCGAGACCCCTGAAGATTTTGCCCTGAAGATTTCCAACAAGGGCGCTGGCGCGGCATTTGCGTTCAACGACGAGGAGGATGGCGTGTACACATGGGAGAGCAATAATGTCGAGGCGGTCAAGGCCGAGTCGAACCTTCCTCCCTACTGGTCGTTCATACCCTCTCTGGCCCTTTCCTCCGCTGACTGGGATGACTACACCAAAGGTCTTTCTGTGTTATTTTGCAAGGCGGCCGAAGGGCAGGAGCAAGCTGCGCGAATAGCCGGGGAGCTCTCGAAGGACACAGAGGACGACAGAGGGAAAATCACGGCTGTAAGAGATTTTGTCGCAAGAAACATCCGCGACGCGGGACCCGGTCTGGGAGAGCTGCCCATCTCGGCGATAACCCCCGCCGACAAGACGCTTGCCGAAGGCTATGGCAACACCACCGACAGGGCCATACTGCTGTTTTCCATGCTGAAGAGTCTGGGCATGAGCCCGGAGTTCGTGCTGGTCGGCGATTTCCCAAGGCTGGATCAGCTTAGGCGCTATGACGACCTTCCGCAGCCGGAATTGTTCAACAAAGTGCTTGTAAAAGTCATGCTCGGCAGAAGCGCCATATATCTGAACGACACAGACCAGTATTCCGAGCTGGGCAGCACTCCCAGCGAGAATCTTGTCGCGCTGCCGTTCAACACAGCATTGCCAGGGAAGGTTTCAGTGGCTCCGGAGTTCAGGAGAAGGACCGACACTGCCTACACGATCCGCCTGTCAGAGAAAGGCGAGGCCATAATCTCACGCAAGCGCGTCTTCCACGGGACGGATTTTGCGGCATGGAACAAGAAGTATGCCGAGATGAAATCAGAGGAGCGCAAAAGGCATTTTCAGGAGATGATGTCGCGGATATCGCAGGGCGCCAAGCCATTGAACGAGCTTAAGACTGACTTCTCGGCATATCCTGGCATCGAGGAGTTCTCTGTTATGGTTGACAACTATGCCATAGCGGAGAAGAGCTACATGTACCTGAATCTTCCGGAGTCCCTTGCCGGTGTCATCGGGCTGCACCCGGACAATCGCGAGAACCCCATGCTTCTCTCTAGTTCCCGCGAGGAGACCTGGACCTATCTGCTCAACTTGCCCGAGAGCTTCGCCGGGAAAATCCCCATTGCCCCGGCATCAAATGTATGGAACCTCCCTGCTAAGGCAGGCTCGGTATCTATTGTCAACGACCGCGATTTCTTCAACCTGTCGCCCAAGCCGGTCTTGTTCATAAACATGGATGTCAGCCTCAAGCCCGCATTCCTTAAAGATTTGGACTTCGAAGACATACAGCTTGTCAACGAGAGGATTTCCAACCTCAGGAACCAGGCTGTGCTCATGGAGAGGTCACCATGAGGGGCGAGTCAGCAAAGACATATGAGCCAATTTCAAAACTCCGCGCGGCCACGGGGAGTCTTGAAATTGGCTCGTACAACTTAGCCACGTGACATGATATTTGGAATAGGCACCGATATTGTCGAAGTCTGCAGGATACAGGCGATGCTCGAGGAGCATGGGGATCTGTTCCTCAACAAGATATTCAGCGAGCTGGAGCTCGAGGAGTCCCTGCGGCGAAACGACAGGGGGCAGTACTTTGCCGGCAGATGGGCCGCCAAGGAGGCTTTGGCCAAGGCTTTGGGATGCGGCTTCGGAAAGGACTGCGAGTGGAGGGACATCACGATTGTCAACTCGGGGAACGGCAAGCCTGTGCTGTTGCTCAGCGGCAAGGCTTTGAGTACCTCACAAAAAATGGGGATGAAAAACGTACATGTCTCGATCTCCCACGAGAAACATTACGCTTGCGCGTCAGTGGTGGTCGAGGCTTGAGGGCATCAATGCTATGAAACTGGTATCAGCTGAGAAGATGCGGGAGCTGGATTCCCTTACGATCGAAAATTACGGGATTCCCGGCAGGATTCTGATGGAGAATGCCGGCAGCGGCGCGGCGTTCAGGATTTTGGAGCATGCTGCGAATCTCGCGACCGGACATGTCAGACGTTTCGTCGTCCTGGCGGGCAAGGGCAACAATGGCGGCGATGCCTATGTGGTTGCCAGATGCCTTTTTGAGATATGCGAAATCCCTGTCGTGCTGTACGCGGCATCACCGGTGTCGGAGCTGCCTGATGATGCCAAATCCCATGCGGAGACCGCTCTAAAGTCTGTTGCCGTGGATGAATGCGCTGATCCTCCGGTTTTTTCCCGGGGCGATTTTATCATTGACGGCCTGTTGGGCACGGGTGTCAGGGGTGCGCCGAGGGCTCCTTTCGACAAATGGATCGCGGCAGTGAATTCGTCAGGGTTTCCGGTGGTCTCCTTAGACATACCATCGGGCCTTGACGGTGACACCGGCGAGACTCACGGTGTCGCCGTCAGAGCCGACCTGACAGTCACCATGGGTTTGCCAAAGCAGGGTATGGTAATTGGTCATGGCCCGGAACTGTGTGGGATGGTCAAATGCGTGGACATCGGCATACCAGAAGAATGCCTGTCCAGGGTTTCCAACAATGTTGAGATGATTTTCGAGCAGGACATACAGTGTCTGGGCAGGAAATCCAGCGATTCACACAAAGGTCTGAACGGTCATCTTCTGGTCATTGGCGGCAGCGTCCTCTATTCGGGGGCACCGTTTCTATCTGCCGAAGCTGCGCTGCGCTCCGGGGCAGGACTTGTCTCTCTTGCACTGCCGCAAAGCGTAAACGTGCCACGCCCGAAAATGAACTCGATCATCGTCAGAAGGATTAGAGATGGCGGCAAAGGCTTCTTCTCAGAGGAGTCCACAGATGAATTGAACGATCTTGCCGCGAAGGCCGACACAGTGGTCATCGGACCCGGGATTGGCTCTGATGAGAGCGTTAGAGACATGCTAAGAGGCTTGAGCATCGCGAAGAAACCGGTCTTGTGGGATGCCGACGGCCTGAACATGCTTGCGGAGACCCCGTGGCTGCTGGACCGTATTCCTTCTGCAGTTCTGACACCCCATCCAGGAGAAATGAAAAGGCTGCTCAACGGATTCAACCTCAAGGATGCCGGCCAGTCTGACCGCATGGCCTGTGCGTCGGCACTTGCACTGAAGACCAAAACCGTGACCGTTCTGAAAGGACACCGCACCGTCACTGCATCTCCAGAAGGCAGGGTGGCAGTCAACAGCAGCGGCACCCCTGCCCTTGCCACCGCTGGGACAGGCGACGTGCTGGCCGGCATGATCGGATCATTTTTAGCCCAGGGGATCAACCCTGCCGAAGCTGCCGAGGCCGCAGTCTTCATTCACGGGCTGGCATCGGAACTGGGCAACTACGGCACAAGGGGACTCACTGCCGACGACCTTGTCGATCTTCTTCCCGCCGCCATGATGAGAATCTCCCCATTCGCGTAAGAGCCAACCGTGAAACTCCCCCTGGGCATGCGACCTGCCATTTTGGTTGCGCGGCCTCGGGGAGTTTTGAAATTAGCCCGGCTCAGAAAATAAAAAAAATCCCCGACTGCATCATTGACAGCACTTCCCAATGCACTATATTAACGAGCTTTCTGCCGTCTGACGGGCTGATATGACTTCTTCTCAAGAGGCTGGAGTCCTTCGGCGGCCTGATAACGGTTTGTTTGTATTAATGAGTTTTCTGGAGGTAATTGGAAGATGTATGCGGTAATTTCGACAGGCGGCAAGCAGTATCGCGTCATGAAGGACGATGTCATTGATATCGAGCGTGTTGAAGGCGATCCCGGGAAGGAAGTGTCCTTTGGCGAGGTTCTGGCAATCGGCGAAGGCGGCAGCATCGAGATAGGCACTCCACTGCTGGCCTCTGCGACGGTCGAGGGGAAGATACTCGAGCATTTCAGGGGTAAGAAGCTTGTTGCATTCAAGATGAAGCGCCGCAAGAGCTACCGGCGCAAGATAGGGCACAGGCAGGAACTGACCAAGGTGTTGATCGAGAAGATCAATTCCAAGTCGGATACCAAAGCGGAGAAGCCCGTTGCAAAGAAAGAAGCTGAAGAAACGGCACCCAAATCCGAGAAAAAATCTGCGAAACCCACGGCGGCGACTGAGAAGAAAACTACAAAAACCACCGATAAAAAATCCGAGAAGAAACCAACGGCGAAGAAAAAGCCGACTGTGAAGAAGGCTGCGGGAAAAAAATAACTGCTGAATCCGCAAATCTTAGCCGAGCAGTTCCTTGAGCATGTCCACGACAGCCTTCGGGTTGGCCTTTCCCTTGCTTAGCTTCATCACCTGGCCGACGAAGAACTGCAAAACCTTCTCGTTCCCCAGACGGTACTGCTCGAGTTGTGCCTGATTCTCTGCGACGGCCTGCTCGCAAAGGCTTTTGATCTCCGAGGCATCGCTGATCTGGACAAGCCCTTTCTCCTTGACTATTTCCGGCGCTGTCCTGCCGGTGGCAAGCATGTCGGCAAAGACCTGCTTGGCGATTTTGCCGTTTATCGTGCCGTTGTTGATCAGCTCGACCATTTCCGCCAGCGCAACGGGTTGTATCCTGCATCCGGCGATGCCCTCGGGGGATTCCGCCAGATCACGCAAAAGCTCGGTGATTATCCAGTTCGCCAGAATTTTCGGCGTTGAGGTCTTCACAGCCCCCTCATCGAAATAGTCGGAGATGGCCTTGTCCTGGGTCAGAACTTCTGCATCATATGGTGTCAGCCCGAATGCGTCAGTGAGACGCCGGCGTTTCGCGTCCGGAGTCTCGGGCATTGTCTCGCGTATTTCCGCTATATCGCCATCGTTGAAGACCAGAGGCGGCAGGTCGGGCTCAGGGAAGTAGCGGTAGTCACTCTCGCTCTCCTTCGTCCTCATCAGATAGCTTATCCCCCTGTCGTCATTCCATCCCCGGGTCTCCTGGTGAAGTACAGCTCCGCTGTCAAGCTCCGCTGCCTGCCTGGCGATCTCGAATTCAAGAGCCCTATGCACTGCACGGAAACTGTTAAGGTTCTTGATCTCTATTTTCGTCCCCAGCCTCTTCTCCCCGGCTAACTTCAACGAAACATTCACGTCGCACCTCAGCTCCCCCTTCTCCATGTCGCAGCTGCTGACTGCAGCGTACTGCATAACCTTCTTCAGCTCCGTAAGATAGGCATGTGCCTCATCGGGGGATGTCATGTCCGGCTCGCTGACTATCTCCATGAGCGGCCCGCCGGCACGGTTGAAGTCAATCCCGCTGAACCCACTGAAATGCACGGACTTGGCGACATCCTCCTCGAGATGTATCCTGGTGATGCCGATATGCTTGTCGGCAAGAGGCTTGCCCGAGAAGCCATTTCCACCGATATGGATGCTCCCATTCCTGCAGAAAGGCAGGTCATACTGGGATATCTGGTAGTTTTTCGGCATATCGGGATAGAAATAGCTTTTCCTGTCGAATTTGCTGAACTTTGATATCTCACATGAGCACATCAGGCCAGCGAGGATGGTTTTTCTGACGGCCTGGATATTGGTCACTGGCAGCACACCGGGGTAACCCATGCATACCGGGCATACCAAGGTGTTGGGCTCGGCACCGTAACGATTGGCGCAGGCACAAAACATCTTGCTCAACGTGTTGACCTTGACATGCACCTCCAGCCCTATTGTCACATCGTACTTTTCTGTCATCGAATAGCCTCTCTATGTGTCGATTTGAATTCAGTCCCGAGGGCTGGCTGGAAGTTCCCGATCGGCTGAAGGCACACCCTTAGACCCCGGGTAAAGATACCTGCCGCTCAGGGCATGTCCACGTCGGAGAGATATTGATCCTTCTGTCACGGGATGCTCCCACACCATCACATGGCAAACTATACCGCCGGCACCATGACCGTCTACCGTTTCACAACCCCGTGCAATGTACATCTGCACCGGCAAAAAACAAGCCACACGATGCTCCTGTCGCCGCGGCTCACCGGCGCGGCACGACAATTTGGATGCGGGAAGCCGCAAAACATACGGCCGCGTTGCACAGCAGCAGAGCCCCCGAGCACGACACGGCCATCGTGGACGGCATGAGGCCCACCAGATAGAAGGCGCTGGCGAGGGTGCCGGCAATGCTCCCCGCAGTGCCTAGTGCGTATATGTTTCCGCTACCCCTGCCCACGACATTTAGCGAATTTGTGTTGAGCTTCACTATGCACGGCATCAGCATCCCGATCAGAGTCGAGGGGGCAAAAAAAAGCAACATGGAAACCGAAAGCATCTGGAAACTTTGGCTCATCCAAAGGATTTCGGATATCCCGCATATCGCCCGCGCATATAGAGGGAACATGGCCAGCACGAGGCCGCATAGCAGCAGCAGCATCCCCAGTGTCCTTAGTCCTGGGCGGCGGTCGGCAGTAATCCCCCCCAGCGCATAGCCGGTTCCCAAGCCCGCCATAAAGACCGCCAGCAACGCCCCCCATACCCGCGTTCCGCCACCGAAATAAGGGGTCAACACTCTGCTGCCGAATATCTCAAGGCACATCAGCACGAAGCCCGAGACGAATGCGGTTAAATACAACATTGCCCTGCCGATCCAGCACACCGTCAAAACCTCCCGAAAATTCACGCCATAGATTTACTTCTGGAGCGAATTTTTAAATGTCGAGCCAATTTCAAAACTACCCGTGGCCGCGCGGCCTGCTATTTTGGATGCGGGGTCACGCCGATGCGGGAGCGGGCATACCTGTATGGTCTGTCCCGACCGC
>JAFGFR010000068.1 GCA_016930955.1 Victivallales bacterium
CCGGAAGCCCGCCAATCCGAAGCACAAGCAGAAAAGCACGGCACCAAAGATACAGCCGACACCGCCAATCCGGAACAAATGGACTTCGATTTTTCATGATTCATAGCAGGGCATTGTCATGGCACGGTTTTTTATGGCACGGTTTTTTTTCTGTCCTCCGTCCTCCGTCGTCCGCCGCCCTTCTCAGAACCCGAATTCCGGCTGTTGTATTCCCCAGTCGTCCTTGTCGTCGTTGTTGGCGGAGGATTTTGGGGTGGCGATTTTTTTGCGATTCGGAGATTTCTTGTCGGGCTTGGACAGTGCTCGTTTCTCTTGTCGCTTGGGGGGCTTAGGCTTATCCGCCTGGGTTTGCTCGCCTGCCGGCGGGCTGGTGTCGTCGGGAGGGATGTCGGGGTCTTCAGAGTCGTCCGTGGTCTCGGCTATTCCTTTGAACTTGTATCCAAGGATTTTTTTTGTTGAAATCTGCACGCCTCTTGCTTTGGCGCCTCTGGTCTGAGAGTCGGAGAGGTTGAACTCAAGCGGCGGTGTGCCCTTCCTGGTCCCATCGATGGTGAAGTCGTACACGGAATTTGCTCTGGAGGTGATTATCTCGAGCTTGCATCCCGTTGGGCAAAGCCTGTACTCCCTGTCGGTTATGAACGAGCTGATATTGCACTTTTTGGCATAGAACCTGCCGGTCTTCTTGTCGCTGTAAACAACGTAATATATCTGATCCTTGTCGTATTTGGCGAAGTAGTAGATCCTGCCTATGAAAATCTTGTCGGGGATGTTGATGACCTTGTATTTGCCTGTTCGCTCGATCACCAACAGGTGGTCGTACTCATTGCACCTTACTCGGTCATCGCTTTTGACCCCGGTGCCGATATAGCAGTTCTTCCGGTCCCATCCGACCACGATGTTGTTCAATGCCACTGTCTGCCGGTCAATCTTGTCGAACTTCTCGATCTCAGTCCTGCGCTCAAGGTCTATGTCAAACTTCTTGATTATGCTCTTCAGGTAGTTTATTGCATACTTCTTGAGTGTCGCGAGGTTCTTCTCGACTTCCTCGATGCCTTTGAGGATGTCGTCCAAATCCTTTTTGTTGCGGTTGATGTCGAACAGTGATATCCTCCGGATCTGGACGGCAAGCAGCTTCTCCACGTCCTCGTCGGTGACGGCGCGGCGAAGCAGCCTGCGGAATTTCTTCAAACCATCGTGGACCTCCGAAAGCACCAGTTCATAGGTCTTGCACTCCTCGATGCGCTTGTAAATACGGTTCTCGATGAAAATCTGGACCAAGGTCTTCTCGTGGAACTTCTCGTGGAGCTTGTTCAACTCGATCTCGAGTTCACGGCGCAGGTAATCGAGGAGTTTGTCGGTATTTCTCCTGAGCACTTCGGGAACGGTCATTTGTACAGGGGCCCCGTCGACGATAACCATCAAATTGACCGAGATGGACACCGAACAGCTGGTGTAGGCGTAGAGGGCCTTAAGCGCCTTGTCCACATCATAGCCGCGCATCGGGACGATCTCGATCTCGACTTTCTCGCCGGTGAAGTCGTTGATCGAGGCGAGTTTCATTTTGTTCTTCTCCACGGCCTGCTCGATCGAGGCGATCAAACTCTCTGTGGTCGTGGAGAAGGGTATCTCGCGAATGATCAGTCGGCGTCCGTCTTTCTCTATGCGTGCCCGCACCTTGACCTTCCCATTGCCATCGTCATACTCCGAGACGTCCATTATCCCACCTTGCTGGAAGTCAGGATAGATGTCAAAGCCCTTGTTCCGGAGTATCGCTATCTGTGCCTCGATAAGCTCTTTGAAGTTGTGCGGCAGGACTCTGGTGGACATGCCCACCGCGATCCCGTCTGCGCCGAGCATGAGCAGTGAGGGTATCTTGGCGGGCAGCACGACAGGCTCGCGGTTTCTGCCGTCGTAGGAGTCAATGAACTCGGTGATGTCGTTGTTGAAAAGTATCTCCTTTGCCAGCGGCTTCAACCGGCACTCGATATAGCGGGCGGCGGACGCGGGATCCCCGGTAAGGATGTTGCCGAAGTTACCCTGCTTGTCTATGTAGTACTCTTTGTTTGCCAGCACCACGAGAGCCTCGCCTATAGAGGCATCCCCGTGGGGGTGGTACTGCATGGTATGCCCTATGACGTTGGCCACCTTGTGGAACTTGCCGTCGTCCATTCTGAAGAGCGACCATAATATGCGTCTTTGCACAGGTTTGAGCCCGTCGTCCACATCTGGGATCGCACGCTCCTTGATCACGTAGGACGCATATTCGATGAAGTTCATGTCCATCAGCCTGCGCAGGAAAGTGTTGCCTGCCTTGCCGGAGACCATCTCCGCCTCGCTGGAGCCATCGGCAATCGCAGTGCCGTCAGCCACGTCGCCTTCGCCGGCTTTCGCGAATTCCGCAGTCTCTCCGTTTGATGTCGCGGAGGTGCCGTCGGTGTCGGCATCATTGACCTCGTTGGCCGGGACGAGTTCAGGCGTGTCAATATCAGATATCTTCTTTTTTCTAGCCATTTTTATCCTGTTGGGGTTCCTACACGAGATTTTCCATTATATGCTGCCTGCGTTCCGGGGTGTTTTTCCCCATGTAGAACGAGAGCATCTCCGGGACATTGCGCATGTGGTCGACAGTGACGCTTATGAGTCTTATGTCCGGGCCGATGAACTGACCGAACTCGTCCGGGGATATCTCCCCGAGCCCCTTGAAACGGGTGATTTCCACGCCCTTCTGCCCGAGATCAGCAAGAGCCTTGTCCCTTTCTGACTCATCATAGCAGTAACAGGTCCTCTCCTTGTTCCTCACCCTGAAAAGCGGTGTCTCGAGGATGTACAGATGCCCCGCGAGCACCAGAGGCTCGTAGTAGGTGAGAAAAAATGTGATCAGGAGGTTCCGTATGTGCAGACCGTCAATGTCTGAATCTGTTGCGATCACGACCTTGTTGTAGCGCAGGCCATCCACCCCCTCCTCGATGTTCAAGGTCTGCATTATGTAGAAAAGCTCCTCGTTCTGGTAGATTTTGTCCACCTTTTCCCCGAAGCAGTTCATGGGCTTGCCCTTCAGCGAGAATATTGCCTGTGTCATCACGTCGCGGCTACTGACCATTGACCCTGCGGCGGACTGTCCTTCGGTCAGGAAGATCATCGTCTCGTCAGAGCGTTTCGAACCGTCATCGAAGTGAAAC
>JAFGFR010000069.1 GCA_016930955.1 Victivallales bacterium
CATACAGGTATGCCCGCTCCCGCATCGGCGTGGCCTCGCATCCAAAATTGCAGGCCGCGCGGCCACGGGTAGTTTTGAAATTGGCTCTATGATGAATGGAGGCTCAGATAAAAGATAAAATCAATGCGATTGTCCTTGCGGCAGGCCACGGGAGCAGGCTCGCCCCGCTTACCGACGAGATACCCAAACCTCTGCTGCCTTTGGGCAACATCATGCTCCTTGAGATTATCCTGAGGTCTCTGCGCCGGGCCGGGGTCGAGAAGTTCGCGATAAACACGCATCATCTCGGGAACAAGATATCAGATGCGGTGTCGCAGTCATGCTGGAGGGGCAGAGTCGTCTTGTATGAGGAGGCAAAGATACTGGGCACAGGCGGCCCGATTGTAAACGCCAAAGAGCTGCTTTCGAGTTCCGACTGCTTTATTCTGCACAACGGGGACATCCTAACAAATCTTGATTTCAAGGGGCTGATTTGCGATCATCTGTCCAGCGGGGCGCATGCCACGATGGCATTGCTTGAGGGACCGGAGAACAAGGTCTCTCTGGAGAGTGACGGCAGCATCAGTGACATACTCGGCAGGCTTGGAGCGCCCACCCCGGCGCGATTGCTCACATATGCTGGAATTACGGCATTCAGCCCCGAGATATTCAGGCACCTGCCCGCAGAGCCTGTGAGCTGCTCGGTCATCGAGGCAATTCTGTCGGTCGTCAAAGAATCCCCCGGCAAAGTCCGCGGCTATATCGGGGACTGCACCGGGGAAAAGAAAAATCCATTCTATTGGAAAGACATCGGGTCTCCCGGGAGTTTCCTGGATGCTTCCCGCGATGTCGCCTCCGGAGCATTCAAGCTTCCCGCAGGCAAACCCTCCATGCCCTTGCAAATGAAACCCATGCCGTTTAAAGGAGCCTCGGAAAGAGTGTTCTTCAGGATATCCGACGGTGATGAGAGCAAGGTTGCGATGTGCTCCGGGAGAGACACTGCGGATTTCAAGAGGTTTGTTGAGATTGGCAAGTATCTGCACTCATGCGGCGCCGGGACACCCCGGATACATTCCTACTCGATGGATAGGCATATCGTTGTGATGGAGGATTTGGGCGACGATGTTCTGCTCGACCGCATAAAAGGGGTTTCAACCTCTGAAAGGGGAAAGCTATACACCAGAGTCGTCCGATGGCTGGTGGATTTCCAAAACCTGACCTACAAGGACATGAGGAGTGTTCGAGCGGGGGAGGAGAGCCCTGGATTCAGAGTATTCAACACTGACTACCTGCAATGGGAGACAAGTTACTTCTCGGAGAACTTCCTGGGTAGATATTGCGGGCTCGGGGAGAAAGCTCTCAGGGAACTGGATTGTGAATTCTGCAGTCTTGCCGCAGAGACATTCAGCCATCCCCAGGTGCTCATACACCGGGATTTTCAGGCCACCAACATAATCTTCAAGGAGGGAAGCGTGAGAGTGGTCGACTTCCAAGGTGCCAGGATAGGCAGCATTGCCTATGACCTGATGTCCTTGCTCAAAGATCCATATGCCAAGCTTCCACGAAAACTCCGCGAGGAACTATGTCAAGCCTATCTTGATGTCTTCGCGCGTTCGCCACTGTCGAGAAAGATCAAGTTCTCCAGGCAGGAATTTGCGAGATTCGCAGGTTGCGCCGGGCTGCAAAGGAGCATGCAGGCACTCGGCGCGTACGCGTTTCTGGGCCTGACGAAAGGCAAGAAGAGCTATCTGAGACACATACCGAAAGGTTTGGGTCTTCTGAGGGAAGGCCTTGACGACCTGGACTCGGGCGGCGCGGGATTACGGCTTCCAAAGTTGAAAAAAACATTGTCCATGATAGATTTATGAACGTGATTATCATTCATTGCAGGAGAGGAAGGACATGGGTTTGTTGGAACAGCACGAGTGTGTCTCGATATATTGGACTCCAGATGGCAGCGTACACGGAGTCAGGGCGGCCAAGTCCAAGACCAAGCTTGAGGTAGCCGGCTCCACCGTCGCCCATGGGGTGAAGGAGGAATTGTTCCATACCGCATCTGGAGCAATCTCGGTTCTGACAACCCCGTCCACCCAGCTGATAGTCGCCGGGGGCAACATTCCCGGGAGCGTGTGCTTCGACCTTTCCGTGCCGCCAATGAATGATTCAGACATCCGGCAGGCCATCCATTACGAACTCCCCAGACAAGTCCCGTGCAACCCTTCAGAGATGGTCTTCGGCTACAGGATAATCCGTGCCGGCAGCGTCGGAGAAGGATCAAAGATGCTTCTACGTATCTTCGCGATACTAAAGGCCGACTGGAACGCGCTGATAACAGAATTGAGCGCAGCAGGCATAAGGATCGACGCATTCATGCACCCCTACCAGCTTGTTGACCCCCTGCTTTCGGAGCAGGAGGTCTTCTATATGCCGGACATTGACCCGGACTTCATGTACTCCAAGGACGCCGACTCCGGGATCAGGCAGATGGTAAAGATGGAGGTCAAGAGCCTGGATATCTCACCGTCTCCAGATACCGTCTGCAAGGCTCTGAACTTCTCCACACCGGAAACAATAGCCCAGAAAGACCTGGGGCGTTTCATGCCTGCGATGATTCTCGCAGCCTACGCGCTGGGCCCGGATTTCGCCGACAAAAGGAACACACGTGTTCTACTCCCGCCTGAGATAGTCCCCGAAAGGTTCAGAATGCTCAAAATGTCATTCTTTATTCTCCTTGCTGTATTTGTCTTGATGCTCTTGTCACTCGGCGCCAGGCACTGGTGGGACTCGTGGTCGAGGATGCAAAGCTTGCTGGCAGAAAAAAATAAGGTCGTCAAGCAGATCAAGGAAATCCGCGAGCAGAACTCCAGGATGGCTGAACTCGACCAGGCGATAGTGAAACTTGCTGAGTCGGAGAGCGGGATATCCAGCCCGGCGGCATATCTCCACGAGCTCTCAAAAATCATCCCGAAGGACGCATGGGTAATCCACGTGTCCACACGCGGGAATGCGATGGACATCAGCCTCAGGGCATCATCGGACAAGCGTTCCGCAATCCTGCCCTCATTGAACAACAGCAACCTTTTCAAGGCCAAGAACTCCTACACCCGCAGGAACTCCGACGGGTCGGAGAACATCTACATAAACCTCGACCTGCTGCCCGTGAAAGACCTGGCCATCCCAGAAGACCTGCCTGCGGAGGATGCAGAATCATGAAGCTCAACCAGTCGTTCTCGAAAGAGTTCAAACGCAGTCCACTGAAGTACTCTACAGGTTTTTTTGTGCTATTCATGCTTGCGGCGCTGTTAATCTACCAGTTGAGGGATTACTTTACATGGATAGTGCCTGACAAGGACAGCGCGGACGGGGCAAGGAAAGAGCTGCTCAACTCACAGGAGGAGCTGCAGGCCGCCATCAATACAAGGCACAAGTTGCTCGCGAGGAGGAGACACTTCATAGCGAACGGCAAAAATTTCTGGATACCCCGGAGGGACGGCGACACCGGGATAAACATCCAGAAGATGCTGAACAAGACGGCCGAGGACACCGCGGTGGTACTCTCCTCGGTAGGAGTGGCAAGGACAGAGAAGGTCACCGACGGGATATCTCTTGTGAACCTGAGCATCCGGTCGCAGGGGCAGTCGAAAGACCTTGTCCAGTTCGTAAACGAGTTGGCAAAGCAAAAACCAACGCCATTGTGGAGATCGCTTGTGATGAGGCCCGAGAACCCGGCATCGCCGAATGAGCTTGTCATAAGCGGAAACATACAGTTCATCCTGATAACCGACGAGAAGCTTGCGACCCTGCTGCAAGAGGGAGGTGAATTATGAAGAAGAAAATGCGCGGACGACTTCAAGGCGTCCTGCCGCTTTGCTGTCTTTTCTCTGCGGCCTCGCTGATGATATCTTGTGAGCTTCTCAAGACCGACGAGGAAGAGGAATTCGACGACGGCTATTTCACGAGCAGGCTTCCCCCGAGGGAGGTGGTGAGGGAGGACATATCCACCGAGACGGTCAAAGTCAAGGAGCCACCTCCGACTGTCCATGCCGATACGGACGACTTCGCCTCACTCAAGGAGGTGAAGGAACGGGCAGCAATGAAAGACATGCCGCCCTTCTACGAGAAATATCTCGACGGAGACGGTGAAAAAGTGCCCATAAACCTCGACCTGATTGCCGAGAGCATACCAAATATCCTGCCCGCTTTCGCCAAGGTGCTGGAATTCAACTACGCGATAGACCCGGCTGTCAAGGGCGCGGTCACGCTGAACGTGAACAACCCTGCCACAGGCGGGGACTTGATGATGTCAAAAAGGGAGGTGTGGAAGCTTTTCGAGCACATCCTTTGGATGGGGGGCGCGTACTGCTCCCCGGAAGGTCAGGTGCTCAATATAATGCCCTTCCAGAAGATGCCGCGCGAGCGCAAGATATTCGCCGAACAGGAGGGTGCATCGAACGTGGAGGTCAGGATATTCCCGATCAGGAATGTCGCGTCCCGCGATGTCGTCGACAAGCTCGCCGACTTCCTCACCGAGGGCGCCAAGGCTACCGACATCGCCGGGGAAAATGCAATCATGGTGGTGGAGGCTCCTGAGAACATAGGCAAGATCGAGACCTTGATAAATCTCCTCGACATCAAGCAGAAGGCGATATGGCCGAGGATTGTCATACGTTGCTCGAACGTGTCCTCCAACAGGATAGTCCAGGAGCTTGCGGCGATACTTCCGGTGCTGGGGTTCCCTGTCACCGTGGACAAGGTTGTCGCGGAGCCCGGCTCGATTCACCTGACCAGTGTTGACAGGATACAGGCGATAATCGCCGCCGCCGCAAACAAGGAGGCACTCGACGAGATCATAAGGTGGGTCAACGTCCTGGACCGCTCGGACATAGGCGAGCAGGAGCAGGTGTTCATATACAAGGTCATAAACAGCAAGTCCGACGAGCTTGTGCACGCGCTGGCAAGCATATTCACGATCGACGGCATATCGATGAGCCATAGCGGCGGCACCGCAGTCGGCGGGACCGGCGGTGCCGCATCGGCAGGGGCCGGCGCCACCACCACAACGGCCGTGACAAGCACGCAGGCCAAGACCGGGAAGCAGGAGGAAGGGCCCGCGAACATATTCGAGGTGCAGGTCAAGGTCTTCGCCGACGGCAAGAACAACCGCCTGATCTTCCGGACGACCCCGAGGACCTACGCGATGATCAAGGCATTGCTTGCGAGGCTTGACACGGTGCCTGCGCAGGTGCTTCTGCAGGTGATGATCGCCGAGGTCCGTCTGAACGAGAACACTGAGTTCGGGGTGGAGTTCTCTGGTGTGACCGCGTCAGGGAATTGGGACGGGACATTCGGGACGAACTATGC
>JAFGFR010000070.1 GCA_016930955.1 Victivallales bacterium
GAAGAAAGAAAAAGCCATATTCCCAAAAAACATGCTATGGCGCGATCTTGCGAATTCCGCAGCTAAATGCCCCGAGCCAATGCTTGAGGAACTCGCATCATCACCCGACACGACCAACAGGGCAAATGCAGCTAAGATTTTTGCGATTAAATCACCCGCCCCGGACTCGAACAAAACTCTCTCAAAAAACCTCGATGACCCAGAGGACATCGTGAGAGCCATGCTCGCCCAAGGACTGGCTTCGAGAAGTTCAGGCGGGATCACGATGCTCGAGAAACTTGCGAGATCCGCAAGCATTCAGATCAGATCCGCAACAGCCTCCGCCACGTCGTCTCCCGAAAGGCTTGGAATGCATCTGAAGTTCATGGCCGACAAAGACCCGGAAATCCGCAGAATCGCCGCCGCAGCTCTCGCAGGATACAAAGACCCTTCAGTGCATGCGCCGCTCATAAACGCCTTCGGCGATCCCTGCAAACCAGTCAGGAGCGCTGCCGAGGACTCGCTGATCCATCTGAAGATATCCCCGGAAGTCCTCGATCGCATCGCCGCTGCGAGCCTCGCAAAATCACCCGACGACCTCTCGGCTGTCAGGGTCATAGGGGCACTCGGCGACAAACGCTATAGCACCAAGATAACCCAGATGCTGAAGAGTGCTGAAGAAGACGAGATGATCATAAGATCGGCCACTGCACTCGGACTGCTCGAACATGCCCCCGCGGCCGATATTGTCGCATCAAAAGCATCATCGAAAAACCCGGATGTCAGACAGGCCGTAGCTGTGTCCCTCGGGAAGATCAAACAAAAATCAACCTTCGACACCCTGAAAAAACTGGCGGAGGACGCAGACACCAATGTGGCCGGAGCCGCCATCCGAAGCATGGGATGGATCGCAGACCCATATTTCACCGACTCGCTCATGAAAGCTGCTAAAAATGTAAAAACATCCCCGTCGCTCCGTTCCTTCGCGTGCTGGAGCCTCGCCCGAATAAACCAGCCTTCAAAGGAACAGATCAGCCTTATGAAGCGCAACATAATGGAAAAGATTATCCCCGTGCCGATGGCCGGGCCGGAGTTCGACTCGGATTACGCCAGAATCGCCGCGACGATGGCCCTGGTGGAATTCTCGAGAAAGGACGACCATGCCAGAGAGACAGCCATCGAGGTGCTTGAGAAGCTGCGTCTGCCTCAAGAAAGGCAGGGCATGTTTTTCATGAGCAGCCTTACCCTTCAGGAGTACGCACGACAGGCCGAGCATTACCTCCAGGGCAAGACTCCGGATAAAATGCCCCTCCCAACGACGAGCCCCTCCTTGACTGTGGAGAAATATGTCAAACATTGACCTTCTCCAGGCTCGACCTCCGGGGAAGACAAGACGGATAGTCCTCGGCGGAGTTAAAATCGGTGCCGGCGCGCCCGTCTCCATTCAGTCCATGACCAAAACCGACACGCACGACCATGCTGCCACGCTAAAACAGATTCGCCAGCTTGCCTCTGCCGGGTGCGACATAGTCAGGCTTGCCGTCCCTGACCGAAAAGCCATTCAGCCATTACGCATAATCGTCTCGCAATCTCCCATTCCCGTCGTGGCCGACATACATTTTTATCATCGTTTGGCTCTCGGAGCAATCGATGCCGGCGCTCACGGCATAAGAATCAACCCCGGGAACATCTCGGATGAGAAACATCTCTCGGAACTCGCCGAGGCGGCTGGTGCCGCAAAAATTCCGATCAGGGTCGGGGCAAACTCGGGAAGCCTGCCAAAAAAAATGCAGCAAAAAGTGGCGCGCGCAAAAAATCGCCACAAGGCACTTGCCGATGCCCTGGTCCAAAGCGCATTGGAACAATGCGCCATGCTCGAGGAATTCGGGCTCTCCGCCATCAAGGTGTCCATAAAATCCCCCGATGTGCCAGTGATGGTGGCGGCCTGCAGGAAATTCTCCTCTGTCTCCGACTACCCTTTGCACCTCGGGGTGACCGAGGCGGGAACTCTGACTCGAGGCACTGTAAAGTCTGCCGTGGGGATCGGCGCACTACTGCTGGACGGCATCGGCGACACCATAAGAGTCAGCCTCACCGCCGACCCTGTCGAGGAGGTCAGGGCTGCCATACTTATTTTAGAGGCCACAGGATTGCGGACCCCGCAGCCCGAGGTCGTCTCGTGCCCGACCTGCGGCAGGACCGAGTTCGACCTGATGAAGACCGCGTTGCGCATCGAGAATCTCGTGGACAACCTGAAGCAGAAGGGTGAAATCATCCCAATCAGGAAAATAGCGGTCATGGGCTGCGTGGTCAATGGGCCTGGGGAGGCAAAGGATGCCGAAATCGGCATCGCCGGTGTCAAAGGCGGCAAGGCCGCAATCTTCTCGCACGGCGAATCTCAAGGAACCTTCCCCATCGACGAGGCGATTGCCATTCTCATGAAGAAAATCGTCGAGAAGTCCACAAAAAAAACACCACGATGAGAAAATCCCTAAGTTCAGCATCTGTTGTTATGGCGCTTGTATTGATTATCTCTGCATCTGCCATATTTATTCTTTTTCGCCAGACCTCCTCCGTGGAAGCGAAAGACTCCAAGAAACAAAAAGAGCAACCTTCCACCCGGCAAGAGCCAAAGGACTCCCTTCTCGACAAAGGAACGAAAACAAGCTCCCCCTCGGCCGCCCCCCTCGCCTCACCAAGCAATGACCCGCCCCCGCAGGGCGATGCCGGTGATGTCCACACAGACCCGTCGATGGTACATCTGCCGACTCTTTTCGCCAATTTCAAAGACACCGGCTCGGCACCACCAGAAGAAAGCTCGAAACAAATACCCGTGGAACAGTTCGCCAAAATGATCGAGGCAGAGGCCGACTCCCTGCCCGGCCAGGACTTCAGGACCCTCGAGCAGGCTCTGATACTCTCGCAAAACCTCGACATCGCCACAATCGGGCTGGACTTCGTCAAATCCGATAATTCAAGGTTGCGCAATCTGGGCTTCGAGCTCTTGACCGTCGCCTCGACCTCGAATGTCAGCTTTTTCAAGCCCAATGAATTCTATATGGCCTTCGCCGAAAGGGGCTTTGCCTCCGAACCGTTCCTGATCGAGATAATCAGCTCCGCTGAAAATGACTTCTGCAGGGAATGGGCATGCGAGCTGTACACAGACATCTTCTATCACAACCAGAACCCGGAAGACCCGAGAAGGATCCAGATAGACAATGTCAAGAAGGCTGAGAAGATCCTCTACGAGAACATGTCCAAACTCCTCGGCGACCGCGGGCAGTTGGAGAAAATGCTGGCAGCCAAGATCTCCCCCGCCGACCAGATCAGAGCTGCCTGGGGACACGAGCGCAGATATCCCCTGAAGCTCCTGCAGACTGTCAGGATACTCGACAACATGAACAGCGGAAACATCATCGCCAGCTCCTCACAGGCAGCAAAAATTGTCTCGACATACAATTTCAACTATGACATCCTCAACTGGCTGGACGGGAAACCCGTACCCCTCCCCCGGATGCCAGACGACATACTCCTCAAATTCATGATGCATGCGGTCTTCGCGGACAACACCGACAACACTTTCAACTGGATTCACAAGAAGGACGGGGGATTTACCCGCGAAGACGCAGAAAAAGCCCTCGCATCCCAAGACACCACAGAGATACGACGCATGGCAAAGGAGCTGCGAAAAATCCTCTGCTTGGTGCTCAGGGGAAAGCTGCTACTGGGACTCGGCAACCACGAGCTTCAACTTCTGAGATACTTCTATTCGGCAAAATGGGGCCATCCCGGAACTTGCGGATATCCCGGCAAGGGCAAACTGCTGGTGATAAGGAACAACACCGGCCGCCCTGCCCCGCTGAACCTTTCATCCGCCGATGCCGACCCGAAAAAGATGCTCACAGGCGACAGAGCCGGAGACATGCTCACGCCGGAAGGCAGCGAGAACTTCCTCGTGCCGTCGCAAAGCTCTTTCATGTGGATACTTCCAGAAGGAGCATTCAAGCTTTCCGTAAACAAGGACAACACCGTCCTGAAGCCTGAAGACCTTCTGGTTTTCGAAACCCGCATCCTGGATGTCAAAGACCACGACATCACGGTCATAATCAACTAGAAGGAGATCCTCTTGACGGCAAAACAAATAGGGCTTGACGAGGCGCTTGAGATACTCTCCTGCAATGACGATGCCGCCATGGAAGAGATTTTCGACAGAGCGTCCGAGCTTAGGGAAGCCAGCTTCCAGAACCGAGTCTCGGCCTGCTCTGTGATCAACGCGCGCTGTGGCGGATGCACCGAGGACTGCGCGTTCTGCGCACAGTCGGCACACTCCAAAGCGCAGGTGAGGCTCTACCCGCTGGTATCCGAGACGGAGATTCTCCACGCCGCAAAGAGAGTCCGACGCGACCGAGCGGCAATGCTCGGGATCGTCACATCCGGAAGAGCCGTCGCAAGACGCGAGCTCGAACAAATTTGCGGGGCGGTCAGAAGAATCGTACAGGAAACCGATACCCAGCCCTGCGCATCGCTAGGGATACTCGATTTGAACTCCCTCGTCAAGCTCAAAGAGGCCGGACTGAAACGCTACCACCACAACCTCGAGACTGCAGAAAGCTTCTTCCCCGAAATCTGCAGATCAAGGACCTACAAAGACCAGATCAAGACCGTCAGGAATGCCAAGGAGGCAGGCCTCGAGGTCTGCTGCGGCGGGATTTTCGGCCTCGGAGAGTCCATCGAACAACGTCACGAGATGCTCGACACAATCCGAAGGCTCGATGTGGATTCAGTTCCCCTGAACTTCCTCAACCCCATAAAGGGCACCAGACTCGAGGGCCTCGACGAGCTGACACCAAAAGACTGTCTCAAGATCATCGCCCTGGCAAGAATAATGATGCCCTCGAAAAGCATCCGGGTCTGCGGCGGACGCGAATACAACATCAAAGACCTGCAACATAAAATCTTCCGCGCTGGCGCCGATGGAATCATGATCGGTGGATACCTCGTCACACAAGGAAACCCCGTGGAAAAAGATATCCAGATGATCAAAAACGCCGGGATGGAAATACCATAAAATAAAAGGACTGTGATGAACAAAGACATTTTGGTGTTTGTGAGCGACCAGCACAACGCGACGGTAATGGAGAGCGCTGGGGATCGGTACATCTCGACTCCTAACATGACCCGGCTTGCAAGGGAGGGGGTTGAATATACGAACGCATATACTCCCTGCCCCCTATGCGTTCCAGCACGAATGGCGTTTTTGACCGGGCAGATGGCATCCAAGACGGGTATTTTCGGCAATGACAACGTGCTCAGCAGCGAGCAGGCAACGATCGCCCATTGTCTGGGCGCAGAGGGATACGAAACCGTTCTGTGCGGGAGGATGCATTTCAGGGGGCAGGACCAGTTGCACGGGTTTATCAAGAGACCAATTGGCGATTTCACTCCATGCTATGGCGGGAGAGGCGGTTTACTCAGGGACGATCTCGGCCCATATGCAAGCACGCCGTCGGGCAACGTTACAAAGCACTACGGGGGAGGCACCTCGCCTGTTCTCGAATACGACCATGCAGTCACCAAGGCTGCGGTACAATACCTTGCAGAAGAACAGCATGACAAGCCGATTTTCATGGTTGTCGGCATATACGGGCCACACCATACATATGTAGCTCCGTTAGGCCTCTACCGAAAGTACTGCGATCTGATCGACCCGCCTGCTTCCGACAGTGTTGAAGCGTTTGATCTTCATCCCTGCGTTAAGGCATCGCTGAGAGACTTCACGAAGGACGAGACTCACAGGATGCGTGCGGCATATTACGGCATGATAGAGCACGTGGACAGCCTGATCGGCAAGGTCAAGGAAGCCTGGGACAGCCATCTGGAAAGGAACGACAGGCAAGGGCTGTTCTGTTACACGTCAGACCACGGCGATATGGCAGGAGAGAAGGGGCTGTGGTTCAAGCAACTGTTCTATGAGGAGTCTGCTCGTGTACCTCTCATCTTTGCCGGTGACGGTGCTGCACAGGGAAAACAGGTTAATACGCCTGCAAGCCTTCTGGATATCTCTCCGACATTGTGTCAACTGGCCGGGGCAATATTTCTCCCTGATCAGGACGGCGTTAGCCTGGTCCCGTCCTTGGAGAGCGGCAAGGGCGACCCTGAGCGTTACGTGATAAGCGAGGTGCTCTACAATGGACTTGGGCGGATGATCCGATACAGGAATTGGAAACTGATTTCCTTTGCCGGCTGGGAAGAGGAGGATCAGCTCTTCAACCTTGAAGATGATCCGGGAGAATACACGAATGTCATCAGCGCCAATTCCGAGATCGTAAAAAAAATGAGGGGGATGGTGACAGAACCGTGGAATCCAAATGAGATCATGACAGATCAGGAAAGGCGTTCAAAACACCTCGGAATCCTTGCAGAATGGGGTGCCCGCTCAGGAGCTGAGGAGCCCTACAGATGGAAGGTGCCAAAGGAATCATGGGCGCTGCCCGAGAAATGAGGACAGCAAGTAGATCGGCCGGGACAATGTGATGGGCCAACAAATTGCCCCACCGGGATCTTTTGGAAAGACAAGAATTACTAAACCTTGACCCCTGCCTCCCTCAGTCTGGCAATCTTGTATGTGAGGGTTCTTCTGCTCATTTTCAGGTCTTTTGCGGCGCGCGAGCGGTTGAGATTGTTGCGTTCAAGAGCCTGGAGGATAAGCATCCTTTCGACTTGATCTATGACGCCCTCGCCCTTTTCAACGATGTTGGACACCTCCCTGCCCTTGATATTTGCCGGCAGGTGCTCCTCGGTGATCATGTCGCTTCCGGCAGCGAGCAGGACCGCACGCCTCACGACGTTGTGCAGCTCCCTGATGTTCCCCGGCCAGTCATATGAAAGCAGCATGGCAGACGCCCTCTCCCCGAACCGCACCCTCCCAGAGCAGAATTGCCTGGCCAAAGGGATTATCTCATCTCGCCTCTCACGCAACGGAGGAACATATATCTCAAAAGTATTGAGCCTGTAGTACAAGTCCTCACGGAATCGTTTCGCATCCACCTCGGCCTCCATGTCCTTGTTGGTTGCGGCGATTATCCTGACATCCACCCTCCTCTCGCCTACTCCGCCAAGCGGGGCGATGCTGCCGTCATGCGCCACCCGAAGCAGCTTCGCCTGGAGCTGGGGCGGCATCTCGCTGATCTCGTCCAGCAGCACCGTGCCGCCGTCTGCCTGCTCGAAAAACCCGACACGCTTTCCTGTGGCGCCTGTAAAGGCTCCCTTCTCGTGTCCGAAAAGCTCGCTCTCCAGAAGATGCGGCGGGACTGCCGCACAGTTGAGCTTCAGAAAAGGCTTCCCCGACCTCCCGCTCCAGCGGTATATAAGATCAGCCATCACCTCCTTCCCGGATCCGCTCTCGCCAGTGACAAGGACATTCACGTCCGACGCGGCTATCAGAGCCACATCCCTCGCCAAGGCAAGCATCAGATCGTTCTTGAGCACTACGTTCCCGGGAATTGGGGGGAGCAAGTCGGGTACCTCCGTACAGCAGCCATCAGCCTGGCCAAGATTGCGCATTATCGAGTCAAGCATCTCATTCAGGTCAACAGGTTTCTCGAGGTAGTCCACAGCACCGTCCCTCATCGCAGACACCGCATCGCGTATGTCGGGATAGGCGGTGATGAAGACGACAGGCTGCTTAAAACCATGCGCTCTCATCTCGGAAAGGAGCTCGAAACCGCTCCGCACAGGCATACGTATGTCGGAGACAAGCAGATCGGCGCCCTTTGACGCAAGCAGTTCAAGCGCCTCCGCTGCACAGGAAGCAGAAACAGCTTCCAAACCGCGGCTTTCCAGATAAGAGCAGAGCATCTGGCACTGCCGAACATCGTCGTCAACGACAAGTATCCTGAATTTCCCGCTTATAGGCATTTGACTCCCTCCAGCCTGAACACTGCGCCGCAGCCGTCTCTCGGCACATACCTGAGAGTCCAGCCATTAGCGGAGGCGAGATGACGCGCCAACGCCAAGCCTAGCCCCGTTCCAGACGACCCGATCGAAAAATACGGCTTGAATATATCCTCCCTGTACTGCTCCGCAACCCCGGGACCGTTGTCGGACACCTCGATCCATATCTTACCCCTCCCCTCCATACCATCGCAGACATCTACATGACCAGCAAGCCCAACAGCCTTTGTCGCGTTGTGGGCCAGATTGAAAAGTATCTGCCTGAGGGCATCCTCGTCCGCCAGCAGCCGCACCACCTCGACATCATTGCAGAATTGAATATCCTTGGCCTCTATGTCGGGAGCCAACAAAGTTGAGATATCGTCGACCATTCTCCTCAAATCAACCTCTACGGGCGAACTTTCAGGCATGCTGGAATATGCCAGGAAGCTGTTAAGACGATTGCTTATGCGGTCAACCTCACCGGCGACAGTCGCTATCTTCCCCCTCATACCGTCATCCTTGCCCAGAGCTTCAGATATCGTCTGTGTTATCCCTCTCACCAGATTCAAAGGGTTCTTTATCTCATGTGCAAGTCCTGCGGCGAGGAGCTGCAGCTCGCACGCCCGCTCATTCTTCTCACGTTCCGCCGCAAGCTGAACACTGAGCCTCGCATTGCGATTAAGATTAAACAGAGAAACCAAAAACACACTAAAAGCAATGAAGCAGAAAAGCAGCGAGCCTGTCCTCAGATAAAAATCCTTGGCGACGGCGTCGTTCAAGAATCCTACATCCACGGCGTAAATTATTTCCGCGACACTCCGCGACTTCAAAAAATCTTCCGAAAGGAGACTTTTTACTTTATCGGCCGTCTGAGACCCTCCAGGAGGAAGCGGCTCTTGGGAGGAAGCTGAAACAAGGTTTATCACCGACAATATTGTGTTCTGGTCTCCGACCACTGGATTTACCCCGTCATACCCAGCCGCCGCGGCGACCTTGGAATAATTACCGGAGACAAGGACATACCCGGATGACAAACCGCCTGCGCATTCATACCACAATTCCGGAAGCCCGATGTCAACCTTCATTATCAATTCATCTCCGTCGTTAAGAAGTGCAACCCCGCGTAGAGGACTTTCCTTCTCGACATCCATAAGAGACTCCAACCTCCCCCTCACATAAGACTCCACCACTATCGCACCGAAACGCGGCTGTGAGTTCAGCACACCGGCAATCGCGTTGCCGATGTCCCTCTTCAAAAGACTCAGAATCCTCACATGGTCGCCTTGGAGCCGCAAATGGTCTGAGACCTGCCACACGGCGAAAAAAACCAGCAGCACAAGCATAAGAAGAGTCAGGGCGATTTCCTTCTTTCTCGCGGCGGGGAAAAAACTATATGTCTTCTTCTGGATCAAAAAATTCTCCGATTCAAGCCAATTTCAAAACTCCCCTCAAACACCGGAGCCAGTTTGAAAACTCCGCGTGAACCGCGTTGGGAGTGCAGGCGCGGCTGACGTGCGGCGAAATGACTCTATTTTAACATCAACGGCATGAAGATCAAACCGAAAACCTGAAAAAACATACTATTCCCGCTCGATGGCAATACTTGCTCAGTGCGATTCGTTTAAATTGGGCAACTCTTGCCCACCCCTGTCCGCTTGATGCAACTGAAAAACCGGCACAGGCACGAAAACTCCACAAAAAACATCGCGTGACCCAACACAAAAACACTCGCAAAACACCGCAAAAAAATTGCAGGCCATAAAACATGCGCAACTTGGCATCCAAATTGCTATTATTAATCGTCACAAGCGTTAAGGACTGCAGCAACGGTGGAACGATTGAATTAAAAGGATCCGATTTCAACACCCTAGGTGTCCGTGCGGCCAACACGGTTCACGGAAAGTTTTGAAATTGGCTCAACGGTGATGGAATGAATCTAAAAGAGCTGAGGACTCTAAACCGCAGCGTAAAAGTCAAAAACAGGGACGATGTCAAGAAACGCGAGATGACTGTATGCGCGCATAAAAAGTCACTGCTCCAAAAGGCCTCCATACGCTATGCCGAAAGACATGAATCACGCGCTAAAAAGAAGGCATCTACACCTGCGAC
>JAFGFR010000071.1 GCA_016930955.1 Victivallales bacterium
ACCGGATACAAGTTGACGACCCGGTCGGGGCTCTCTCGGTGCACCTAGTGTGCGGCATCTGGGGGACACTCGCGGTAGGGATTTTCTCCACCGAGTACTCGGTGCTCACGCAGCTCAAGGGGGTTGTCGGAGCCGCAGCCCTGTGCCTGCCCGCGGCACTGCTGATATTCTTCATGATGAAAAAGGTCTCGGGCATAAGGGTTGATGCGCACGAGGAACTGCGCGGGCTCGATATCGGCGAGCATGGCATGGAGGCCTATCCAGGGTTCCAGATATTCACCACGCAGTGACCGGTTTAAATTCGCAGGACATAAGGAGTTCTTTATGAGAGGATGTAAACATTGGATGATCACGGCCGCGGTTTTCGCGGCCGCGGTCTCGCTAAGTTCGCAGGAGAATCTGCATGACGGGATCAAGGTCGGCGAGCGAGAGGCTGAGGAGGCTGGCAAGACCCGTACCATCACGCTCATGGAGGCGCCGCCGACCGTCAACGACTGAGAAATCATGGTGGCCTTCCGAGGATCTTGAATAATGAGACTTTCGAAGCTATTGTATATCGCGTCATTGACAATCTTTGCCGCATGCTCGGACACAACGGAGGTAAACATGGAAAAGAATGTCTATGCATTCAGCGTCAACAACATTGAAGGCGAGGAGATATTGCTGTCGGAATACAGAGGCAAGGTATTGCTTATCGTCAACACCGCCAGCAAATGCGGATTCACAAAACAATACGAAGGGCTCCAGAAGCTTTATGAAAAGCACAAGGACTCCGGGCTGGTCATTCTCGGCTTCCCCTGCAACCAGTTTGGCAAGCAGGAGCCCGGCGGTCCCGAGCAGATAAAATCCTTCTGCACTCTCAACTACGGCGTCTCGTTCCCGATGTTCGAGAAAATCAAGGTCAACGGGAAGGATGCGCATCCCCTGTATAAGTTCCTCAAAGACAAAAAAACCGGCATCCTAGGCAGCGCGATCAAATGGAACTTCACAAAATTCCTTGTTGACCGCGATGGAATACCGGTGCAAAGATTCGCACCCAACACCACACCCGACGAGATCGAGAAGAACATAATCAAACTGATAAGGACGCGCCCATGACAAAGAAAATGTTCGACAAGAGCAAGGATCAGAACTGCAAAGAGATCATCGAAAGCAAAAAAAGATAAGACAACGACAAGTTCTTCACGGTTCACGGTTCACAGTTCACGGTTCACGGTTCACGGTTGCTGGTTTTCCTGAAACCTGAAACCTGAAACCTGCCTGCCGCGGTGTCTTGTCACGGCGTAGCCTTCAGGCGAAGACGGAAGCCTTGGCGAAGCCGGGAAACCTGTTCACGGTTCACAGTTCACAGTTCACGGTTCACAGTTCACAGTTCACGGTTGCTGGTTTTCCTGAAACCTGAAACCTGAAACCTGCCTGCCGCGGCGTCTTGTCACGGCGTAGCCTTCAGGCGAAGACGGAAGCCTTGGCGAAGCCGGGACACCTTAAACCTGAACACTTAACTCAGCCCACGAGTCATTGACCTGGCTCCGGCAGCAGAAGCTATGGAAAAAATCGGGTGTTGAGATTGCATAGGCCTGAGTTGGGATTAAATTAACTTCCAGTTACCGAAGGATTAGACTGGCATTCCGTTTAGGCCGGTAGGTTTCAACCTTTTATCAGGAGCTTGATTATGGGTGTAAGCGTGATTCATGACTTGCTTGAGCTGGGTGTCAATTCAAACGCCTCTGATTGGCATATCAAGGAGGGACATCCGGTTGTCCTGAGGATCGAGGGCTCTTTGGTTGACACGGACTTTCAGGCCGACGACAAGCTCATAGACCAGATACTGTCGGATTTCGTGGCTGACGAGGACATGCTCGCGCGCTACAGGGACAACGGGGATCTGGATTTGTCATATGTCGAGGACAATGTGGGGCGTTTCAGGGTGAATGTGCATCAGCAGAGGGGCCGGCCGGCCTTCACCTTGCGCCATGTGAAGACGGACATCATGACCCTTGACGCGCTTGGTCTGCCGCTGATATTGCAGAAGATAGCCGAGGCGCCCCGCGGGATAATAATTCTCGGCGGCACGACCGGGAGCGGGAAGTCAACAACACTCGCCGCAATGCTCGAGCACATCAACCTCACGCGTCGCAGGCACTGCATAACCATCGAGGATCCTATTGAATACGAGTTCGAGGACAAGAAGTCTGTATTCGAGCAGCGTGAGGTGGGCATAGACACCCAGACTTTCAAGGATGCTTTGATCCACGTGCTGCGCCAGGACCCGGACATAATCATGGTGGGTGAAATGAGGAACCGCGAGAGCTTCGACGCCGCCCTGCAGGCGGCAGACACAGGCCACCTTGTCATGACGACCCTCCATGCGACCACCGCCGCACAGTCCGTTACACGCATTCTCGACTTCTACGACCATGAGGAGCAGGCCTCCATACGCATGGCGCTGTCCATGAACCTGCACGCGATCATCTGCCAAAGGCTGTTGCCACGTGCTTTTGGCGGCGGCGTGATACCCGGTGCGGAGATAATGATAAATACCCCCATGGTACGCAAGCTGCTGGAGATCGGCCAGCTTGAGAAACTCCCCGCCGCCATCGAGAACGGCCGGGAGGAGGGCATGCAGTCATTCAACCAGTCGCTTCTGGGGCTGGTCAACGACGGCTTGATCACCGAGGAGGATGCCTTGCTTGCGGCGAGTAACCCCGAAGCGCTGAGAATGAACCTGAAGGGCATAGATTTGAAGACCGGCAGCACGATACTGGGTTAAACGGTCGGGCAGGCTGGAAACGACTATGGGAAAAGACCATCAACGAGTTTCGGGGACACTTGTCACGCGGCATTCCCGTAAGACTGCGGCAATAGTGGCCTTCGCTGTTTCGCTGTTGCTTATGCTGATCGTTCGAGAACTCGCGTTCGAAGCCGAGAACTCGGTGGACTGCTACTACCACATTGCCATGGCTGACATGGGGCCGTCTGTCTATATGGGCAAGGAGTTCCCGTTTTTGGCGATGTCGTCTTGGACAGACAGCTTCAGCGACAAGGAGCTGGTCTATCATCTTTTGCTGACCGTGCTGCGGTCCTACCAGAGGCTTCTTGGGCTGCCGATGGGGCCTCCCTTCAACTTCACGGCCCTTTTTTTCACGGCGCTGCTGACAGCCTCCTTTGTCTACACGGCCAACTTCTTCAAAATCAGACATTTGCTCCCCCTGACTCTTCTTCTGGTTTTTGTCAGCCCTTTTTTCACCAACCGCATTCTGATGCTCAGGCCGCATGTGCTCTCGGTCAGCCTGATGCTGTTGTCATGCCCTTTGCTCTCCAGCCTGAACCGGACAAGGAACATGGTCGGGCTCTTCTGCTTCTCGGCGTTCACGGCATGGTGCTACTCCAATCCCCACTTCATACTTCTTCCAGTCGTGGCTTTCGCGGCTGTCAACTTCACAAAAGCTCCGTGGCGTGCTTTAGCGATGCCCCTTGTATGCTTGGCCGGGATAGCCTTTGGCTACCTCTTCCATCCGCAGTTCCCGAACACCTTCATAAACTGGAGGATCCAGTGCATCGAGGTTGTCCGGCAGGCCATCAACCCTTCGCTGGGAATTGCCCTCGGCACAGAGTTCACCAGTCCGGGGATGGGCTGGATCGTACGGAATTCACTCCCTATGGCGATAAACGTCGCCGCATGGCTGATGCTTCTTAATCTGAAGACCCGCAAGGATTTCGACCCTTGCAGCAATGCCGTGGCAGTGGGGATCGTGGCCGTTGTAGCTAATCTCGCGGTATTTTTTGGCATCCGGGCGATGGAATATGCCGCACCGTTCTCCGTCCTCTTCGCGGGAATGGTGCTTGCAGAGCACGCCAGGCTGAAGGCACCCTTGCCGGAATTCATCTCGGGTGAAAAAATAAAAAGATATGCCTGGATACTGATGCTTGTCCTTTCGCTGGCTTTCCTTGTTTTCCAGACCGAGATGCTTCGCCGCCGGGCGGTCATCGAGCCGCTGGACGACTTCGCCCGCTGGGCCGAAGGTGGCGAGATACCCCGAAACTCGCTTGTGGCCAACCTGATCTGGTCGGATTTCCCCATGCTGCTCTACAGCTGCCCGCAGTTCAGGTACCTCAGCGGCATGGACCCGATGTTCTCCTATCATGTCGCCCCGGAGAAGATGAGGACGATCGAGAATTTGCGCCTAGGCAAGCTCTCGCTTTCACCGAATGAGCTCGCCGACAAGCTCGATGCCGACTATGCTTTCGTACGAAAGCCCTACGACTTGGGCAAGACTCTCGAGAAGCAGGGCTACAATGCGATCTACAGCGGCAGGGACG